>JAPSFT010000002.1 GCA_035063765.1 Deltaproteobacteria bacterium | reverse complement strand
GGCGATTCTCGCGACGCGAGAATCGCCGAATCGCCGGGCCTGTCCCCAGCTCGCCGGCCCAGCTCGCCGGCCCAGCTCGCCGGCCCAGCTCGCCGGCCGGTCGGGCGCGAAGATCTCGCCAGCGCGACCGTCGACAGTCTTGTAGGCGAAGGCTTCCGCTTGCGCGAGCCCCCCGCCGCGCGGTCGTCCCGCTCGCAGCGCTGCCCGAGCCCGACCATCCAGGCAAGCCGCTGGATTCCCTCGGAGAATTTCTCGGGATCCCAGAACCTTCAGGGTCCGTCGCCCCAGCGCATCGCCGCGGCGATGCCCTCGGCCGAGAAGGGCCCCGGGTGCCCGAGCCGGGAGCGGACGGCCGGCTGGGCGTAGACCGTGAGGGTCGCGAGGGATTTGAGACCCCGGTAGAGGTCTCGCTTGATAGCCATGCGCGAACGCAGGAGATCTTCGAGCACGCGATCCTGCGCCCGGGCGTCCAGGGCCGTGAAGGGAGCGAGCTTCGGCAGGAGCGGCCACACCGCCCACTCGAGGACGGCGAGACCCTGCCCGAGCGCGCTCGCGAGTCCGGGCAGGCGCGCCACCCATGCGTCGGCCGCGGCCGCCGGGTCGATCGCGCGCGAGGTGACGAGCGCGCTGCAGGCGGGGCCGACGAGACGCAGCGCGAAGGCCTGGAAGGTGGCGTAGGCGCGCGGCGAGAGGACGGCGAGGCGCAGCCCGGGCGGCGGCGCAAGCGCGGCCGGGGCGGCGCCGCAGCCTGCCGGCAGGAGGCCCGCGGCCGTCGCGGTGCCGGCGAGACGCAGGAAGCCGCGCCGATCGAGGCGCGCGAGCGCGGCTTCGACCTCGCGCGTGGGCCCCGCCGCGTTCACACCCGGCGCCTCCCGAGGCTCACACCGATGCCCGATGCCGTTCACGCCGATGCTCGGCCGGCTCATGCAGCCCTCGCACGCTCGCCGGTCCGCGCCCGTTCGGCGATGCGCAGCGCGTTCGCCATGATCGTGACCTGCGGGTTCACGCCGGTGTTGCCGGGCAGCGACGACGCGTCGCTCACGTACAGGCCCGCGACACCGCGTACGGCGCCCGCCTCGTCGCAGACGCTGTGCGCCGGGTCGCCGCCCATGGCGGCGCCGCCGAAGAGGTGCACCGCGTAGAGCAGCGTGAGATCCCGGGGGCCGAGCGCGCGGGGCGCGAGCGCCGCGAGCTCGGCCTCGCTGCGGATCGGCGCGCTCGCCTCGAGCGGGAGCCACACCTCCTCGGCCCCGGCTGCGAGGTAGAGGCGCGCGAGCCGCCCGATCGCGTCGCCGATGCGCCCGAGGTCGCCGGGCGTCGGCGCGTAGGCAATGCGGGCGCTGCCGTCGCGCGCGAGCGTCACCCGGCCGCGCGCTTCGTCGCGCAGCACCACCACGGTACGCGCCAGGTGGGGGAGCGCGCCCATCGCCCGCTCGAGATCGGCTCCGAAGCGGGGCAGCGCGTTCGCGGTGACGGGCGCTGCCACCGACACGTTCTCGAGCATGAAGCCGGGCCCGTGCCGGCCGTGGACGTCGCTGAACTCGGTCACGGCGTAGGCCATGGTCGGCCCGAAGAAGCCGTAGACGGGCTCCGCGAAGCGCGCCGTCACCGACACGCTCGAATGCAACTGGAGCCCCTCGCCCGCCGCGATCCCGCTGCGCAGGAGCAGCGCCGGGGTCTCGAGGATGCCCGCGGCCAGGACCACGAGCGGCGCCTCGACGCGCAAGGGACCGGCCGGCTCGCCGCTCGCCGGGTCGAGTCGCAGCACCTCGACGCCGCGCGCGCGGCCGGCCTCGATCGCCACGCGCAGCGCCCGCGCGTGTGCGAGGACCCGCGCGCCCGCGCGTTCGGCGCGCGGCACCCAGGTGAGGAGCGCCGACTGCTTCGCGCCGCTCGGGCAGCCGAGATTGCACAGGCCCAGGTTCACGCAGCCGCGCACGTTGCGCGCCATCGCCGCGCCGGCCCAGCCGAGGCGCCGGGCGCCGGCCTCGAGCAGCCGCGCGTTGCGTGAGAGGTTCGCGGGGCCCGTCGGCGCCGCGCCGATCTCCGCCCAGACGCGCTCGACGTGCGGCGCAAGCGTGCTCTCCGTGAGCCCCACGAGCCCGTGCTCGGCGCGCCAGCGCGCGAGCACCTCGGGCGGCGGCGCCCAGCACAGGGCGTCGTTCACCACCGTCGAGCCGCCGACGCAGGCGCCGGCGTAGAGCTCCATGCCGCTGCCGGACGCGGTCGTGGCCTTCATGAGGCGCGCGAGCATCCGCGCCTCTTCGCCGTCGAAGTCGCGCGTCTCCCAGCGCGCGCCGGCCTCGAGCAGCACCACCTCGAGCCCCGCCTCGGCGAGCGCGGCGGCGGCCGGAGCGCCGCCCGCACCCGAGCCCACGACGACGGCGTCGGCCCGCAGGCGAGGCTCGCTCACGCGCTCACTCCGCCCAGCGCCAGCGCACCCCCTCCGGCGTCCGGTCCCCGACCAGCGCCCCGAGCGCGATCACGCGCTGCATCTCGTCGGCGGCAAGTCCGGCATCCACGCCCGTCGCCTCCGCGACCGCCTGCCCGAGGCCCGCCGCGCCGTCGCCCGGGAAGGCCGGGAGCGACTCCACCACCTCCTCGAGCAGCAGCTTCCAGAGCAGGGCCTGGCGCCGCCGGCGCAGATAGGTCTTGCGCTCGTAGCCCCGGAGCTGGTCGGTGGCGTAGAGGTGGTCCTGATAGCGCAGGTAGCGCTCGATCGTGTCCTCGTAGGCGTCCGAGACGGCCTGGATCGCCTCGGGGCTCGCGCCGGGCGTGCGCGACACCACGTGGTTGGCGTCGTACCGCGTCCAGTCGCTGTGGAGGATCTCGAGCCCGTACTCGGCGGCCTTCGCACGCACTTCGGTGCCCGGGAAGGGCGACAGGATGTGGAAGCCGTAGAGCGAGCCGAACTCCTTCTGCAGCTCCTCCGCGAAGGCGACCGTCTGGCGCAGCGTCTCCTCGGTCTCGCCGGGCAGCCCCACGATGAACGAGGCCAGCGCGCAGATCCCGGCATCCTGCGCCATGCGCATGGCGTCCTTCACCTTGGCCAGGTTCGAGTGCTTCTTGACGCGATCCAGGATCTCCTGGCTCCCGCTCTCGACCCCGAAGCAGATCGCCTGGCAGCCGGCCTTCGCCATCGTGGCGACGATCTCGGGCGTGATCGTGTCGACGCGCGAGAAGGCGTTCCAGCGGATCCCCGTGTCGCGCTCGATCAGCTCGCCGCACACGGCCAGGAAGTGCTTGCGGTAGAGCGTGAAGAGGTCGTCCTCGATCGTGATCTCGGTGAAGCCGAGCCGGGCCAGCTCCTCGATCTCGTCCATGCAGCGCTTGGGATCCCGGTAGCGCACCCGGCGGCCGTTCCAGGCCGGCGCCGAGCAGAAGATGCACTCGTAGGGGCAGCCGCGGCTGGTCACGACGCTCGCGTGGCTGTCGAAGGCCAGGTAGCGCGCCAGCGGCATCAGGTCGCGGGCCGGCTCCGGCAGCGTGTCGAGGTCGTCCTCGATCGGGCGCGGCGCGTTCTTCCAGGCGCGGCCCGTCGAGCGGTCGATGCCGGCCAGGCCCCTCACGTCGCGCAGGTCCAGACGCCCCTCGAGCGCACGCGCGAGCTCGCACAGGGTGTGCTCCCCCTCACCGATCGCGACGAAGTCGAGGGCGGGCAGGCGCTGGAAGGAGCCCTCGATCTCGAAGGAGACGTGGTGGCCACCCATCACGATCGGCACCCGCTCGTCGCACTTGCGCACGACCTCCGCGATCGACTCCGCGATGTGGTGGTTGAGCGTGACCGAGGTGATCCCGACGAGCTCGGGCCGGAAGCGCTGCATGCGGCGCTCGACCTTCTCGGGTGTCACCCGTGCGAGCAGGAAGTCGAGGATCTCGACCTCGTGACCCTCGGCGCGCAGGGCGGCGGCCAGGTAGGGGAGCGTCACGAGCAGGCGCGGGAACTCCTCGAACGGGTAGGACGGGTTGATCAGCAGGACGCGCAAGTCGGGCCCCCTCCGGCGCGGAGCGCGCAGGCGCCCGGCCGAGCCAGCGATCGGGGGGCGGAGGGTAGTCGCGCCTCCGGGGCCGCGTCAGTCGCCGCCCCGGGCGGCGGCGGCGAGGGCCTCGCGCTGGGCAGGGGTCGGCGCCGTCACGCCGGCGATCCAGGCCTGCAGCGCACCCGCCGGCTCCGCATGGATGCCGGGCGCCGGTGCGACGTCGGTGAGGACCACGGCCGTCCCCGCGACCTCGGCGACGACGATCGTGGTCCCGCGCGCCGGAGGCGCCGCCGCCGCCCGGGCCAGCGCCTCGCGCACCGCGTCGGTCGGAGCGGCCACGCCGGGCACCCAGTAGACCCGCTGCTTCACCTTCTCGGCGTAGACGCCGGGAGGGGCCTGGGTGGTGGCGAAGACCGGCGTCCCGCCCTCCGGGCCCGCATAGACGAGGGCCGCCATGCGGCGGCGCTGCGCCACGGGGGGAGGCGGCTCGGCCGCGGTCGCAGCCACGGATGCCGGCAGCGCCTCGACGGCCGGTGCCGGCGCCGGCGGGGCTGCAGGAGCCGCGGCGGGGGCGGACGGGTTCGCCGCGGGCTCGGCTCCCCCCGCGAGCCCGGCCTCCGCCGCGCTTCCCGGCTCGACGGCGCGTCCCGCGAACGCGGCGCCGGCAGGAATCCCGAAGGGCCGGCGCGGATCGCCAGGGCGCCGCTTCACGACCGCCTTGCGCATCTCCGCCGAGCGCGCTGCCGCCGCGGAACCGCCAGCAGCCGCGTCGTGGAGGAACACCGCTCGCGCGGCGTCGCCCCAGCCGAGCGTCGGGTCGATCGCGATCGTGGTGCCGGCGAAGGCCCACTCGGGATAGCTGCGCACCATCGCGAGGAACGGCGCCGCGGTCTCCGCGGTCACCGTGTCCGGGAAGGCGAGCGCGCGCCGGGCGAGCTCGTCGGGCGCGATCGGCACTGCTTCGGAGCGGCGGCCGCCGGGAAGCTCGCGAGCCTGGGCTCCGGTCGCCCTGGCAAGTGCCTCGAGCCCGGCCTGGAACGGCCCGGGCTCGGTCCACACCCCCGTGCGCAGCCGGGCCGAGGCCGCCCGTGCCTGCCCGGGACCGATCTCGATCTCGCCCACGTACTGGCCCCCGAGCGCGCGCGCCGCCACGAAGCCGTCACCGCACAGGAGGCGGAAGTCCGCACCCTCGCCCTGCGCGAGCCTGCGCGCGGCGTCGGGGATCCGCGCCTCGGCGAGCCCCTCGCTCGCGATCGTGCGGGCCACGTGGGCGCCGACGAGGAGGCGCCCCCCGGCACGCGAGAGCACGACGAGCGTCCAGGTCGTGGGCCCCCCCTCGTGCCGCTCGGCGCCCGCCCCGCCCATGCAGGCACCCGGGTCGCCGATCGGCCGCGCTTCGCCGCGGTCCCACGCGGTCCCGAGGGCAAGGGGCGCAGCGGCCTCGAGCGGCAGGAGGAAGCTCTCCTGCGCGCGGGCCGGGGCGGACCCGGCGAGCGTACAGGCGAGCCCGAGCGCGAGGCACCACGGGCGGCCTCGGGTGCTGCGGGCGGCGACGCGACGGTCCATCCCCTTCCCCCTCGGCAGGACGCGGCGGAACCGTAACGCCTCCCCGCCGAGCTGCGCTTGCCCGGTCCTCGAGCCCCTGGCCGGCCGGCGCGGACCCGGTGCGTCCCGCGCGCTGCTGGCACAGACTCGGGCGCCCATGACGGTCGCCGCCGAGCCCGCCAGCCCCGCGCAGGCCGAGTACGAGCGCCGGCGCGCAGTCCGGAGCGCCGAGGCAGCCCGCACCGGCGCCTCTGCGCGACGCGTCTCGAACGCGCGGCTTGCCGTCTTCGTGGCCGGGCTCGCGCTCCTGTGGGGCGTGGTCGGCGACGGGCGCCTTCCCGCCTGGACGCTCGGCGCGCCGGCGCTCGCCTTCGCGGCGCTCGTGGTCCGGCACGACCGGCTGCTGCACCGCCGCCGGAGCGCCGAGCGCGCCGCCGCCTGGTACGACGACGGGCTGGCGCGCCTCGACGCCCGCTTCGCGGGTCGCGGCAGCGCGGGCGAGCGCTTCCGCGACCCGCACCATCCCTACGCCGGGGATCTCGACCTCTTCGGCGCAGGCTCCCTCTTCGAGCTGCTGTGCCGCGCGCGTACGACGGCTGGCGAGGACGTGCTGGCCTCCTGGCTGCTCGCGCCCTCCTCGCCGGAGGCGATCCGTGCGCGCCAGGCCGCCGCGACCGAGCTGCGCGACGCGCTCGACCTTCGCGAGGAGCTCGCGCTCGCCGGCGAACGCGTGGCGGCGGGCCTCCACGCCGAGGCGCTCGCGGCCTGGGGCGACGCGCCGCCGCCGCCGCCGCCGCCCGCACTGCGTGCGGCGGCGCTCGGGCTCGCCCTCGCATCGCTCGCCGGGCTCGCGGGCCTCGCGCTCGGCGCGCCGCTGCTGGTGCCCTGGCTCGTGGTGCTCGCGACCGCGGCCGGCTTCGCGGCGCGCGTGCGCGGCCGGGTGCGGCGCGTGCTACGTGAGATCGACACCGTCGTGCGCGATCTCGGCCTGCTCGCCGAGCTCCTCGCCATCCTCGAGCGCGCCGAGCTCGGCGCCCCGCGCCTGGTGGCACTGCGCGCCGCGGTGTCCGCGGAGGACGGCAGGCCCCCCGCCAAGGCCATCGCCCGGCTCGCCCTCCTCGCGCAGCTCCTCGACGCGCGCCGCAACCAGCTCTTCGCACCGATCGGGGCCGCGCTGCTCTTCACCACCCAGGTGGCCTTTGCCGTCGACGCCTGGCGCGCCCGGCACGGCCCGGCGCTCCGGCGCTGGATCGAAGCGGTGGGTGAGCTCGAGGCGCTGGCCTCGCTGGCGGGCCAGGCCTACGAGCATCCCGCCGACGCCTGGCCGGAGCTGCTCGAGGGCCCGCCCTGCTTCGAGGCGCGCGCGCTCGGGCACGCGCTGCTCGCCGAGGCGCGCTGCGTCCGCAACGACCTGCGGCTCGACGGAGCCCGGCGCGTGCTAGTCGTCTCGGGCTCGAACATGTCGGGCAAGAGCACCCTGCTGCGCAGCGTCGGGACCAACGCGGTGCTCGCCCTGGCGGGTGCCCCGGTACGCGCCGCCGCCCTGCGCCTGACGCCCTGCGCGATCGGCGCCTCGATCCAGGTCCACGACTCGCTCCAGGAAGGCCACTCGCGCTTCTACGCCGAGATCCGCCGCCTGCGCCGGATCGTCGACGCGACGGAGGGAGCGCTCCCGGTGCTCTTCCTGCTCGACGAGGTGCTGCACGGCACGAACTCCCACGACCGCCGGATCGGCGCCGAGGCCGTCGTGCGCAGCCTGGTCGCGCGCGGGGCGATCGGGCTCGTCACCACCCACGATCTCGCGCTCGCGCGCCTCGCGGACGCCCCGGAGCTCTGCGCAGCGAACGTGCACTTCGAGGACCGACTCGTCGACGGCCGCATGCATTTCGACTACCGCATGCAGCCCGGCGTGGTGACCCGCAGCAACGCGATCGAGCTGATGCGCGCGGTCGGCCTCGACGTGTGACACGCGGCGCTCCGCCTTCCCACCTAGATCCCTGGGGACCGGAGGCTCGATGCGCCGCGTGTTCGACCATCTCCATGCGGAGCTCTCGGTGGGCGTGGGCCGCCTGGTGTCGCGCTATGCCCTGTGGCTGCGGCTGCGCGAGGTGGGCCTCGACCCCGAGCGGCTGACCCCCGCGGAGGCGCTGGGCTTCTGCCGGCGCCATCTCGGGGCGTTCCTCGCCGAGCAGGGCCTGGCGCTCGCGGCGCGGCCGGCCCGCCGCCTCGAGCGCGAGCTCGGCCGCTTCGACCCGGCCCGGCCCACCCCCTACGAGCGTGCCGCGCGGGTGTAGCCCTAGCCTGGGGCGCGTGAAGCGATCCGGGCCGGTGCGCCTTCCTGCCCTCGCCCTGCTCGTGGCGGCCTCGCTCGCGGCCGGCTGCGCGCCCGCGCCGCCGTCTCCTGCGGCGCTCGAGCGGGTGACCCGGGCGTGGTTCCACCCGACGGCGCGGGAGGAGCTTCCGCCGCGCGACGATCCTGGCTGGCGAGCGGTGGCACTCCCGGACCGTTGGGGTCTGCGGCGCCGCGCGCAGTCCCTCGAAGGCTGGTACCGCGTCGAGTTCGCGGCCAGCCGGCACGAGCCGTGGGCGGTCACGATCCCGGGCGACTGGGAGCATCTGCGGGTGCTCCTGAACGGGCGTCCGCAGCTCGATGCGCGACCGCAGTACGGCGAGCTCCTGCCCACCGAGCCGGATCTGCTCGTCCTGATGCCCGCCGACGAGCTGCACCCCGCCGCGAACGAGCTGGCGCTGCGCTACCGCACGGCGGTCTGGCGGATCGGCACGCTCGGCACCCTCGTGATCGGTCCTGCCGAGAGCGTGCACGCCGAGCGCGAGCGCGACTACCTGCGCCAGTCGGTGGCGCCCTCCTCCTTCGCGTGGTTCGCGCTGGCCTGCGGCGCCATCGTGGTGCTGCTCGCGCGCTGGGACCCGACGCGCGCGGCCGGCTGGTTCGTCGCGGGCACGGCCGCCTGGTGCCTGCCGCTGCTCGAGCCGATGCGCTCGTGGATCGACGTGGGCCAGGGGCTGCCGTCGTCGCTCCTGCTCCACTCGTTCCCACCCCTCTTCGCGATCGGCTTCCACCGCGCGCTCGAGCTCCGGAGGCCACGCCTCGAACGGGTGCTGCTCGGCACGATCGCGGCTGGCGCCCTGCTCCGCTTCCTGGTGCCGCCCCTGCTCGTCCCCGCGGTCGACTGGCTCTGGTGGGTCGTCGACATCGTGATCGCCGCCTACCTGCTCCACCTCGCCATCGGCGCCCGGCGCGCCGGAGTGATGCCCCACGCGAGCGCCGGCCTGCTGGCGGCGGGCGTCCTCGGGCTGACGGCGGGCCTGCACGACGTCGTGAGCGTGCTCGCCGCACGCCCGCTGCTCGGCTTCGCGCTGAGCCCCTACACCCCGGCCGTCCTCGCGCTCGCCACGGCGGCCGCGCTGGTCACGACGCTCGGCGCGCGCGTCGCGGAGGCCCAGCAGCTCAATCTCGAGCTCGAGGAGCGCGTCGAGCAGAAGCGCCGCGAGCTGGCCGGCAGCTACGCGCGCATGGCCGAGCTCGAGCGCGACCGCGCGATCACCGCCGAGCGCGAGCGGCTGATGCGCGAGATGCACGACGGGGCCGGCGGGCAGATCGTGTCGGCGCTCGCGATGGTGGAAGGCGGCGGCTTCGAGCGCGGCGCTGTCGCCGAGGCGCTCCACGACGCGCTCGCAGACCTGCGCTTCAGCATCGACTCGCTCGATCCCTCCGAGCCCGACCTTCTCTCGCTGCTCGGCGCCGCGCGCGCCCGAATCGGGCCGCGCCTGGAAGGGCGCGGACTGCGCTTCGCGTGGGAGGTGCGCGACGTCCCGCGGCCGGCGCGCTTCGGCCCCGAGACCGCGCTCCAGGTGCTGCGCATCTTCCAGGAAGCGGTGGTGAACGCCTTCCGGCACGCCCGTGCGCGCGTGGTGACCGTCCGGACCGGCGAGGAGCGGGACGGCGATCGGGCCTGGGTCTTCGTCGAGATCGCCGACGACGGTCGCGGCTTCGACCCCGCGGCGCCCGGCGAGGCGGAACGCAGCGGCGGCGGCCGGGGGCTCGCCAACATGCGCCAGCGCGCGGAGCGGATCGGCGCGACGCTCAGCGTCGCGAGCGGGCCGCAAGGCACTACGGTGCGGCTGCGCCTGCCGCGCGAGGGGCCGGCGGCTCAGCCGTCGACGCCAACGAGCCCGGAGGCCAGCGCCTCGTAGACCGCCTCGCCCCGCGAGTGCACCTCGAGCTTGCCGTACACGCGCCGCACGTAGGTGGCCACGGTATGGGCCGAGAGCCCGGTGAGGCGCGCGATCTCGCCGTAGGTGAAGCCCTTCACGATGTAGCCGAGCACCTCGCGCTCGCGTGCCGAGAGCGTGGGAGCACCGGGACCGGGCGTGGGCGCGCCGGACGCGGGCGCGGGCGGTGCCGGAGCGGCCGGCGCCGGCTCGAAGCGCTTCAACAGAAAACGGGCCACCGGTGCGCTCATCGGCGAGCCGCCTGCCAGCATCTCGAGGATCGCGCCCCCGATCGCCTCGGCAGGAGCGTCCTTCAGGAGGTAGCCGAGCGCGCCCGCCTCGATCGCCGACACCACGTGCGGCTCGTCTCCGAAGACGGTCACGACCATGCACAGGGTCGGCAGGCCCCGGCCGCGCAGCTCGCGGATCAGGTCGATGCCGCTGCCATCGGGCAGGCCGATGTCGGTGAGCAGCACGGCCGGCGCGGCGCCGGCGAGCGCCGCGCGCGCCTCGGCACAGCTCCCGACGGCGCCCGCGAGCGCAAGCCCCGCGTGGGCCTCGATCACCGCGCGCAACCGCGCGCGGGTGGCCGCATCGTCCTCGACCAGCAAGACGGCGGGGAGCGCCATCGGACCCGGCTCCTTCGGCCCGTTTCCTTCGATCCGCTCTCGTCGATCCGTTCCCCGGGGTCGTTCCACGGGGATCCCTTGCCCGGAACCCATTCGACCCCAGCGCCCGGGCCGGCGCCATCACCCGTTCTGGGGACAGCCGTCCGAGCTAGGCACCCCGGCGCAGCTGCGGACCTGCCTCCTCGAGCCGCTCGCGGATCGCCTGCCGCCGCTCCTGGAGCTGGCGGTGGGTGAGCTGCTCGACGTCGTTCTCGAGCCCCATCGACTTCTTCATGCCCTCCAGGTCGAGCTGCGCCTGGCCGGGGTCGAAGCCGATGTCGCGCGCGATCCGCGCGCCGTGCTTCTCGGCGAAGTAGGCGTAGATCTTGGCCACCTCGCCGAACAGGTTCACGTCGGGCGCGAAGCGCGCGATCGAGCCGTCGAAGAAGAGCATGTTCTTCACGTAGAGCATCAGGTGCTTGGGCAGGCGCGCGCCATGGCGCAGCAGGCCCTTGATCACGTCCTGGATCTCGTGCACCAGCTCCTGGCTGCTCATCCGGGTGGGATCGCGTACGGGCTCGTCGACCTTGAGCAGGCGCAGCATCTCGTCGAGGTCGGCGTCGGGCGGCAGCGCGCCGAGGTCGCGGAAGGCCGCGAGCTGGCCGCGCACGTCGTTGACCGCGCCGGTCATCATCATGCGCAGGAAGGCGAGCCGCTGCGGCTCCTCCATCCGGCCGGTCATACCGTAGTCGTAGAGCGCCACGCGGCCGTCGCGCAGGACCGAGAGGTTCCCGCCGTGCAGGTCGCCGTGGAAGACGCCGTAGATCATGGCGCCCTCGAGGAACGAGATCATGAGCGAGCGCACCATCTGGCCGGTGTCGATGCCGGCGGCCTTCATCCCTTCGATGTCGTCGTAGTGGAAGCCCCCGAGCCGCTCCATCACCAGCACCCGGCGCGTCACCAGCTCCGGGTGCGGGCGCGGCACCACCACGATGGTCTGCCCGGCGTCACGCAGGAGGTGCGCGATGTCGAGCATGTTCTGGGCCTCGAGCCGGAAGTCGAGCTCCTCGGCGATGGTCTCGGCGAAGAGCTCGACCAGCGCCGGCGGGTTCGCGAGCGCCGCCACCGGGATCCGTCCCACCAGCCACGGCGCGATCCACGCCATCGCAGCGAGGTCGAGGCGCACGAGCCGCGCCACCTGCGGCCGCTGCACCTTGACCACGACGGGCTCGCCGCTGCGCAGCACGGCCGGGTGCACCTGCGCGATCGAGGCGGCCGCGAGCGGCGCGCGCTCGAAGGACCCGAAGCTCTCCTCGAGTGGCCGGCCGAGATCCTCCTCGACGACCCGCCGCACGACCTCGAAGGGCTCGGGCGGAACGCGATCGCGCAGCTGGCGGAACTCGCGGACGAGCTCGGGCGGGAAGAGCCCCTGCCCCGACGACACGATCTGGCCGAGCTTGATGTACGAGGGGCCGAGCGCCTCGAACGCGCGCCGCAGCCGCCGCGAGAGCCCGGCGCGCGAGGCCTCGCCACCGGCGCGGCGCTCGCCGAGGCGCCACGCGAGCAGCGCCCCACCCACGCGCGCGCCGGCGCTCGCCGAGCGCCGCAGCGGCGGCAGCGCGCGTCGGCGCACCCAGTCGGGCACCTGCGCCTGGCTGGCCACCCGGAGGCGATCCACCTCGTGCCGCCACGCCATGCGCTCGGGATCGACCTCCCACGGGCCGTCCTCGCTGAACGCGAAGCGCGAGAGGTCCTGCATCGCGCCACTCTAGCCGATGGCGATGGCGGTGGGGCCGAGCGAGCTGCTACCTCCGCTCTCCGGGAGGACCGCGATGCGTCCCTGGCTGCTCGCCCTCGGCCTTGCCGCCGCTGCCGCCTGCGCGCCCGGGCCGGAGCGGGAGCCCCGGGAGGCGGATCCTGCGCCCGGCAGCGCGCAGGACCCCGTTCTCGAGAGCGGTGCAGACCTCTACGCGCGCTACTGCGCGAGCTGTCACGGCGCGAGCGCGCGCGGCGACGGCCCGGCCGGCGCCAGCTCGAGCCCGCCGCCGAGCGACCTGACCCGGCTCGCCACGCGCTGGGGCGATCCGCTCGAGCGCGAGCGCCTCGCCGACTTCCTCGACGGGCGCGGAGCCCCGCGCGCCCACGGGACCTCCGGCATGCCCGTCTGGGGTGAGCAGCTCTACGCGGGCGAGCGCGCGGAGTCGCCCGCCCGTGAGGCGGCGCGCCGTGGAACCATGCTGTTGATCGTCGAGTACCTCCAGACGCTCCAGAAGCCCAGCGAGGCGTCCGGCGGCCCGTGAGCGCGCCCGTCCTCTCCAGCTCCGATCGCAGCGCAGGCCTCGACGCCCTCGAGCGCGAGCGCTTCGACTGCGTGGTGATCGGCGGTGGCATCACCGGCGCGGGCGTTGCGCGCGAGGCCGCCCGCCGCGGGCTCTCGGTGGCGCTGCTCGAGGCGTGCGACTTCGCCTCGGGCACCTCGAGCCGCTCCTCGAAGCTGATCCACGGCGGGCTCCGCTACCTGGCGCTCGGCGACGTGGCGCTGGTGCGCGAGACGGCTCTCGAGCGCAAGCACGTGCACCGGCTCGCGCCGCACCTGGCCGAACCGCGCTGGATGCTGGTGCCGGCCCGCTCGCGGGCGGCGCTGCTCAAGTTCCGCGCCGGGCTCGGCACCTACGAGACTCTCGGCGCCGTCGCCGAGGCCGACCGCCACCGGAACTGGAACGCCGAGGAGCTCGCGCGCCGCGAGCCCCTCCTGCGCCGCGACCGCACGCCCTGGGCCTGCGTCTACCGCGAGTACCTGACGGACGACGCTCGCCTCGTGCTCGCGAACCTGCGCGACGCCGCGGCGGCCGGCGCGCGCGCTCTCTCCTACGCGCCCGTCGAGGCCGTGCTCGTCGAGGGCGGGCGCGCGTGTGGCGTCGAGGCACGCTGCGCCGAGAGCGGGCGGCGGATCCGGGTGCGGGCGGGCGTGGTCGTGAACGCGGCGGGCCCCTGGGTCGAGGCGCTGCGGCGGCTCGAGGCGCCCGGGGCGGCGCCGCTCCTGCACCTCTCGAAGGGGGTGCACGTGGGCCTGCCGGCCGCGTGCCTGCCGATCCGGCACATCGCGATCCTGGGCGCCGCCGATCGGCGCTCGATCTTCGCGATCCCGCGCGGCGAGGTCGTCTACCTCGGCACCACCGACACCAGCTACGGCGGCGGTGCCGACCGCGAGCCCCCGGTCGAGCGCGCCGACGTCGAGTACCTGCTCGAGCCTGTGGTCCGCCACTTCAACGTGTCCACCCTGCAGCCTGCCGATTGCGTGACGGCCTGGGCCGGGCTGCGGCCGCTCGTGGCACAGCCCGGGAAGGCGCCCACCGAGATCTCGCGCAAGGACGAGCTCCTGCTCGGCCCTGCCGGCGTGCTCACGATCGCCGGCGGCAAGCTCACCGGCTATCGCAAGATGGCCGAGGCCACGGTCGCGCGGGTGGCGGAGCAGCTCGGCCGCCAGCTCGCCGAGCCCGGCGCGGAGCCGCCGCTCCCGGGCGGCGACTTCGCCGGCGAGGTGGACGCCCTCGCCGCGCGGCTCGCCGCCCAGGCCCATCTCGATGCGGCTGCCGCGGACCGGCTCGCGCGCCTCTACGGCGCGGAGGCCGAGGCGGTGGTGGCACGCGGCCGCGAGCCGCTGGTGCCCGGCGCGACGGTGCTCGCGGGCGAGGTCGGTCACGCGGTGGAGATCGAGGCGGCCCGCACGCTCGAGGACCTCGTCTACCGGCGCACGCGGGTGGCCCTCTACGATCCGAGCGCGCGCGAGGCCATCGTCGAGCCGGCGGCGGCGCGGATGGCGGCGCTGCTCGGCTGGTCGCCGGAGCGCACGGAGCGCGAACGCGCCGCCCTGCGTGCGCGCCTCGCGGCCGATCTCGCGTTCCGGAGCGCCGGCGCGGCTCCGGATCCGGTCGTCGAGCGCGGGGCGCGACGCCTCGCGGAGCCGGGCTCGTGAGCGCGGCGCTCGCCGAGCTGCGCCGTGAGCTCGGCGCGATGGTGCGCGACGACGAGGCCACCCGCGCCGCGCACCGCGCCGACGCCTGGGTGATGGCCGAGTGGGCGGCGCTCGCAGGCCGCGGTGGCCCGCTGCCGCTCGCGGTGCTCGAGCCCCGCGACACCGGCGCGGTGGCGCAGGCCCTGCGCGCCTGCCGCGCGCTCGGCCTTCCGCTCGTCACGCGCGGCGGCGGCTCGGGCGTGTGCGGCGCGGTGCAGGCCGGCGCCGAGCACGTCGTGCTCTCGACGCGCGCGCTCGCCGGCCTGGTGCGCCTCGACGCCGACGACGCGCTCGCCGTGTTCCGCGCCGGCACGATGGGCGCCGACGCCGAGGAGCGCGTCCGCCAGGAGGGCTTCACGATCGGCCACCACCCGCAGTCGATCGCGCTCTCGACGGTCGGCGGCTGGGTCGCGACCCGTGCGGCCGGCCAGTTCTCGACGGCCTACGGGAGCATCGAGGACGCCGTCCTGGCGCTCGAGGTCGTGCTCGCCGACGGATCGATCCTGCGCACGCGCGAGACGCCGCGCGCCGCGGCCGGCCCCGACCTGCGCCAGCTCTTCCTCGGCAGCGAAGGCACGCTCGGGATCGTGACCGAGGTCACCTTCTCGCTGCGGGCGCTGCCGGAGGCGTCACGCGGTCAGGCCCTGCACTTCGCCTCCTTCGAGGCCGGCTTGCTCGCCATGCGCCGGCTGCTGCGCGCGGGCTGGCGGCCCCCGGTCGTGCGCCTCTACGACCCGCGCGAGTCGCGCCGCGGCTTCCGCGACTTCGCGCCGCGCGGCCGCGCCCTGCTGCTGCTCCTGCACGAGGGGCCCGCCCCGGCCGTCGAAGCCGAGCTCGCCGCCGCTTCGGCCCTGTGCCGGGAGGGCGGCGGCTCCCCGACCGATCCGGATGCGGTGTCCCACTGGCTCGCGCACCGCAACCAGGTGCCGAGCTTCCGCAGCTTCCTCGAGCAGGGCGTCGTCGTCGACACGATCGAGGTGGCGGCCACCTGGAGCCGGCTCCCGGCGCTCTACGAGGGCGTCGTCCGCTCGCTCGGCGAGGTGCCCGGCCTGCTTGCGGCGAGTGCCCACGCGAGCCACGCCTACCGCTCGGGTGCGAACCTCTACTTCAGCTTCGCGGTGAGGCCCGCCGAAGCGCACCAGATCCCGGCCGTCTACGCAGAGTGCTGGCGGCGCACGATGGAGGCGACGCTCGCCGCCGGCGGCGGCATCGCGCACCACCACGGGATCGGACGCGTGCGGCGCGGCTGGCTCGCGCAGGAGGTCGGTGCGGCGGGCGCGGAGCTGCTCCTGAAGCTCAAGGACGCGCTCGACCCCGAGGGCCTCCTGAACCCGGGCAACCTGCTCCCGCCGCGTACGGGCGCTCCCTGAGCGGCATCCACCGGACGTATTCCGGCCTGCGATGCGCCTCAGGCGCCGTGCAGCCGGCGAGCGCAGCTCGGACAGAGCCCGTGGCTCACCGTGCCTGCCGTGACCGGGGTCGCCGGGCGGACACCGAGCGACACCCGACACCAGGCGCAGACGACCGCGACCAGGCGCCGCGCGCGTGCGGCGGCCTCGCTGAGGGGCTTCTCGGGCCTGCCGTCCATGGCCGCCCGCTTCGGCCGGCCGCCGGATCGACCTGAGCCGGCCGCCCCGGTACCGTCCGCAGCCCATGAGCGAGCTCCCGGAGCGCACGATCGGCGCCGTCACCGTGCTGTTCGGAGAGCGGGGCGGGAAGTACCCCCACGGCAACAGCCTGCTGGTGCGCGGCCCGGCCGAGGCGCTGGTGATCGACCCCTCCCTCGCCCTCCTGCCCCGGCGCGGCCGGCTGCCGGCGGTGGACCGCGTCCTCAACAGCCACTGCCACGAGGACCACCTCGCGGGCAACCACCTGTTCCCCGATGTGCCCTGGCTCCTGCACGAGGCCGACCTTCCGGGCCTGCGCTCGCTCGATGGGATGATGGCGATCTACGGCTACCCGGGGCCCGCCCGCGACGCCTTCCGGCGCGTCGTCGTCGAGCAGTTCCACTACGTGGCGCGGCCCGACGCGGAGGGCTTCGCCGAGGGCGCCGTCTTCGAGCTCGGCGGCGACGTGCGCGTGCGCGTCCTCCACGCGCCCGGCCACACGCGAGGCCACTGCTTCTTCTGGATCGAGCCCGACGACGTGCTCTACCTCGCCGACGTCGACCTCTCGAGCTTCGGTCCCTACTACGGCGACGCCTGGTCGGACCTCGAGGACTTCGAGCGCACGCTCGCGCGCCTGCGCGGGCTCCGGCCGCGCCACTGGGCGACCTTCCACCACGTCGGCGTGTTGAGCGACCCAGACGAGGCGCGCGCGCGGATCGAGCGCTTCGCCGCGAAGATCGCCGAGCGGGAGGAGCGGCTCCTCGTCTTCCTGCGCGGCGGGCCGCACGACCTGGCCGCGATCGCCCGCCACCGCTTCGTCTACCGGCCCGAGGACGCCGTGGGCTGGGCGGAACCGGTGGAGCGGCGCAGCATGGAGCAGCACCTGGCTCGCCTGCTCGCCGCCGGCCGGGTGCGCGAGGTGGAGCCGGGGCGCTTCCTCGCCGGCGCCTGAGGCGGCGCGCGGGCGCTCATTGCCATCCTCCGGCCGGCCGATGAGCGGCGGCGATGTCCTATGCGATCGTGCAGGCCGCCGCGTCCCTGGTGCTGGCATCCAGCCTCGCCGTCTACCTGCTCCTGCGCCCCTTGCGCACACCGCTGCGCAGCCCGCTGCTCGGGCTGCTGGCGAGCCTGATCCTGTGGGCGGCGGGCGTGATCTGGCGCTTCGCGGCTCCCGACGACGCCACCGCCTGGCAGGGCTTCCGCTTCGCGTGGCTCGGGATCGCCGCGGTGCCTCCGCTCTGGCTCGTGCTCGCCGCGCGCTATGCGCGGGGCGAGACCCTCGAGCGCCGCCCCCTGGTCGTCGCGGCGCTCTTCGTCCCGGCCGTCTTCGCGTGGCTCGCGCTCGCCACCAACGACACGCATCGGCTCTTCGTCCGCTCGTTCTCGCAGACCGCCCTCGAGCGCGGCCCGCTCTTCTACAGCTGGCTGGCCTTCGCCTACCCGACCATCGCGGCCGGCGTCGTGCTGTTCGTGCTCGCCGCCCGGCGGACCTTCGAGCGCAACGAGCGCTCCCGCATGTGGATCGCCATCACCGGGGCCCTACTGCCGGCGGGCGCGAGTCTGCTCTTCGTGTCGAAGCTGCTGCCGCTCCGCTACGACCCGACCCCGGGCGCGCTCGCCATCTCGATCCTGCTCTTCACCTTCGGGATCTTCCGCCTGCACTTCCTCGACGCACTCCCGCTCGCCCGGCGCGACGTGATCGACCACCTGCACGACGGCGTGTTGATCACCGACGGCGCCGGTCTCGTGCTCGACGCGAACCTGCGCGCGCTCGAGATCCTGGGCCGCCCCGTCGAGGGCGTGCGCGGCCACGCGCTGTCGCTCCTCCTGCGCGAGATCGGGCGCGAGCCCGAGCCGAGCAGCGCGCTCGCGAGCGCGGCGCTCGCGCTCGGTCCCGACGAGGTCTTGCCGCGCCGGGAGCTGTCCGCACGGCTCGACCGGATCCTCGAGGTGACCGGCAAGTGCCTGCGTGGGCCGGACCGGAGCGCCCTCGCGCGCGTGCTGGTGCTGCGCGACCGCACCGAGGAACGCCGCTACGAGCGCCTGCTGCGCCAGACCCAGAAGCTCGAGACGGTCGGCAGCCTCGCCGCCGGCGTCGCGCACGAGGTCAACAACCCGCTCGCCTTCGTGCGCGCGAACCTGCACCAGCTCGAGCGGCTCGGCGGGCAGCTCGCGAAGCACGTGGACACCCTCGCCCGGACGGACCCGGAGGCCCAGGAGCTGGCCGAGCTGCCCCAGATCGTCGCGGAGTGCCTGGACGGGATCGACCGCATCGGGCGCATCGTCGGCGCGATGCGCCGCTTCTCGCGCCTGCCCGCCGAGGAGCTCGGGCCGGTCGACGTGAACGAGGCGGTACACGAGGCGATCCGGCTCGCCGAGCTGCACCACAACCGAGGCGTCACGATCGAAGCATGGCTCGCCGAGGGCCTGCCCGCCGTGCACGGCTCCGCGCAGCGCCTGACCCAGGTCGTCCTGAACCTGCTCGTGAACGCAAAGCAGGCACTGGCCGGACACACGGATAGACATATAACGGTGTACACACGGCTGACACGCGACATCATCGAGCTGGCGGTCCTCGACGACGGCCCCGGCGTCCCCGAGGCGCTCCGCGAGCGGATCTTCGACCCCTTCTTCACGACCAAGGGGCCCGAGGAGGGCACCGGCCTAGGGCTCGCGATCGCCTTCGACATCGTGCGCGAGCACGGCGGTGTGCTCGAGCTGCGGCCGGGGCCCCGCGGAGGCGCCTGCTTCCTCGCCCGGCTGCCCGCCTACGGCGACGCCGACGCGCTGGCTGCCTCCGCCGCCGCCGGCTGAAGGCCTACCCTGCGGCTCGATGGACGACGCCCCGGTGGAGCTGCGGCGGGCGCCCCGGCGCGCGCCCGTCGACGAGGCCGCACTCGTGCTCGAAGCGTCCGGTCTGCACCCGCAGGTCCTGTCGGGACCGGAGGGCTTCGCGCTGTGGGTCCCTGCCCTGGAGGCGAACGCGGCCCGCGCGGCGCTCGCGGCCTTCGAGCGCGAGAACCCGCCGCCGGCGCGGCCCGCGCCGCCGCCCCCGGCTCTCGATCCGGCGGCGATCCCGCACGCGCTGGGCGTCGTGGCCGCGCTGCTCGCCTTCTTCCTCGTCACCGGCGCGCGCCGCGCGGGTGTCGTCTGGTTCGAACGTGGCGCCGCCGACGCGGCGCGCGTGCGGGCCGGCGAGCTCTGGCGCACGGTCACGGCGCTCACGCTCCATGCGGATCTCCCGCACGTGGTCGGGAACGCGGCGGCCGGCGCGCTCTTCCTGGCCGGCGTCTTCCGCGTCTTCGGGTTCGGCGTCGGCGCAGCCCTCGTCCTGCTGAGCGGCGCCGCCGGCAACCTCGCGAACGCCGTCCTGCGCCCAGGGCCGCACGAGGTGGTCGGCGCCTCGACGGCGGTGTTCGGCGCGCTCGGCCTGCTGGCGGGGCGCGGCCTCGTGCTGGGCCGCGGGAGCGGGCTCCGCGGCCGGCGCGCGTTCGTGCCCGTGGCGGCCGCCCTGGCGCTGCTCGCGATGATCGGCACCGAGGGCGAGCGGGCCGACGTCTGGGCGCACGGCTTCGGGCTCGCGGCCGGGCTCGGGCTCGGCGCCCTCGCAAGCGGGCTCGGTGCCACGATCGGGTCGCCCCGCACGCAGCGCCTCGGCGGTGCGGCCGCCCTCGCCGGAATCGCGGGGGCGTGGGCGCTCGCGCTGCGCTGAGCACGAGGCGGCCACGGCTTCAGCCCGGCGCGCGCCTCCGCTCGAGCAGGCGCAGGCCGCGCAGCGCGTCGCGGTCCTCGGGCGCCGTGCGCAGCGCCGCGCGGTAGTGGCGCTCGGCGGCCTCGATGTCGCCGGTCGCGACCGCGAGCTGGCCCAGGATCGTGTGCGCGCGCACCGCCTCGGCGTCGCGGGCCAGCACGCGCTGCGCGCAGGCGCCGGCCTTGGCGCGCGCGACCGCGCGCGCGGCATCGTCGCGAGCCGCCAGCACCTCCACCCACGCCTCGTACATCCGGTACTCGGGCTCGTCGCCCTTCAAGGCGCAGGCGCGGCCGAAGGCGCGCAAGGCGCCCGGGAGCGCCGACTGCTGGAGCAGCGCGAGCCCCTGGCGGAAGGCGCGCTCGGCCTCGAGCGGAGCGCTCTTCGGATCGAGCGGCTTGCGGGCGGCCTGGGCGAGCACATGGCGCATCCGGGCGAGCGAGCGGGCGGTGTGCTCGGGGGACGGCGAGGAGGCGGGCGTCGCGGGCGGCTGCGACCGGGCGGGGGCCGGGGCGGCCGTCGCGGGCCGGGGCGGCGACACCTCGCGGCCGGGCGCAGGTCCAGGCGCGGCGGGCGCGCTCGTCGCGTCGGCCCAGTCGACCGCATCTGCGAGCACCAGCGCCGCCAGCACCTGGGCGGCGTGCACCGCGTCGAGCGGTGCGGCCGCGCGGATCGCTGCGAGCGTCCGGGCACCGTCGAGGGACCGCGCGAGGCGCTGCTCGGCGGGCGCGAGATGGAAGCGGGTGGCGACCTCGGCGAGCCCCCCGCGCAGGGCAGGCCTGTGGCTCGCATGCGGCGCCAGGATCGGCTCCAGGCGCTCGGGGCCGAAGTGCGCGCGGAGCCCCTCGAGCAACAGGGTCTCGAGCGGCGGACAGGGAACCGCGAGCAGCTCCTCGGGCAGCGCCTCGCAGGGCTCGAAGGAGTGGTCGAAGCGTTGCCAGCGGAAGCAGCTCACGATCTTCTCGCGCACCTGCGCCGAGAGCGCTGCGAACACCTCCTCGGCGCCGAGCAGGCCGAGCTCGACCAGCACCTCGCCCATCCGGGTCGTCTCGCTCTCCATCAAGCGCTCGGTCATGCGCTCGATCACGCGCAGGTAGTCGGCCTCGGAGAGCGTGCCATGGCGCAGCAGCATGCGGCCGAGCGTCTCGCGCAGCGCGCCGCCCTCGGCGAAGACCGGCGCGCCCGCGCGCAGCGCGATGCGCGTGCACACGCCCTCGGCGCGAACCTCGAGCACGCCGGTCTCGGCGCGCCGGCGCAGCTCGACGAGCAGCGCCGGGAGCGTGGAGCCGGCGGGCTGCAAGGCCTCCGGGACCAGGGAGTCGCCTGCGGAGACCGCCGCACCGCGCGCCACCGCTGCTGCGATCGCCTCGGCGATCGCGGCGGCCTTGGCGCCTCGTTCGAGGACGGCGTCCGTGCCGCGCGCGGCGGGCAGCGCCCGGGCCAGCGCGGGTGCCACGCCGGCGCCGTCGAGGACGACGAGGGCGGGCGGCTCGGGGCCCTCCTTCACGAGCGCGACGAGCCCGATCCAATCGGCGTCGGGCAGCGGGACGGCGAGCACGACCGCGTCGAGCCGCCCCTCGCGCAGCCGCTCGATCGCGTGCCGCGCGGAGGAGAACGGCTCCGCCCGAGCGCCGAGACCCGTGAGCCCGCGCGCGAGTCGGCCGGCGGACGCGGCGTCGGGCTCGACGAGGAGCACGCGCAAGCCATCGAGCGACGCCCCGTGCATGCCATCGGGTCCTTCCCGCCCGTGCGTCCTGCATCGGCAGCCCGCCCCCGCCACTGGACCCGGCCCCACGCCGGCGACGGCCCCAGCGACCCGGGCGCGCCTCCGGCGGGCGAGCTAGCTTGCGCGCGCCTCGGACCGGGGGGGAACCGATGGTGCCGTCCGCTTCACGCCGAGCGCTCCGGACCGGCTGGGTGCTGGCCCTTCTCGCCGGCCTCGGCGCACCGGCGGCGCGCGGGGCCGACGACGCGCAGACCCGCGCGCAGATGCGCGAGCTCTTCGCCGCCATGCAGCTCCTCCTCCCCCTCAGCGCCGACGGTGACCTCGCCGCGCCCGACGAGCGCGCCCGCGTCACGCGCGCGCTCGAGGCGCTCGCCTCCCATGCCGAGCTGCTCGCCGCCCACGCCGGCGAGTCCGACCCGGCGCGCCGCTACCTCGGGCGCTCGCTCGCGAGCGACGCGCGCAACGCGCTCGAGCGCTATCGCGAGGGGCGCACCGACAGCGCCGCCTTCCTGATCCAGCAGGCAACCGAGAACTGCATCGCCTGCCACGGCAAGCTGCGCAGCCCCGGCGACTCGCCGGTCGCCACGCACTTCGTCGACGCGGGTGTCCTTGCCAAGCTGCCGCCCGAGGAGCGCGCCCGGCTCCAGATCGCGACGCGCCAGTTCGACGCCGCGATGACCACGCTCGAGGGTCTCTTCGCCGAGCCCTCCGTCCACCCCTCGACGATGCTCGGGCCGCTCACCGACTACCTGACCGTCGCGGTCCGGGTGAAGGGCGACTACGACCGCCCCCTGCCCGTGCTCGAACGCTTCGCGAAGCGCCAGGACCTCTGGCTCCAGCTCCGCGCCGACGTCGAGCAGTGGATGCGCGACCTGCGCGAGCTGCGTCCGCTGCGCGACGAGGTCCCCTCGCTCGCCACCGCCCGCCGGCTGGTCGAGGAGGCGCGCAGCGGCGGGCCCTTCGCACCCGACGAACGGAGCCTGGTCCGCACCCTCGTCGCCTCGAGCATCCTGCACCGCTGGCTCGCCGGGGGCGGGCACCCGGCGGCCGAGCAGAGCGAGGCCTGGGGGCTGCTCGGCGCCTGCGAGCTCCGGACCGGGGACACCTTCTGGCTGTCGCAGGCGGAGTTCTACCTGGAGACCGCGATCCGCAGCGCACCGGGGAGCACGCCCGCCCGGCGCGCCTACGAGCTGCTCGAGGCCGAGACGATCGAGAGCTACACCGGCGCGGCGGGCGCCGACCTGCCGCCCGCGCTGGCGGCCCACCTCGCAGAGCTCCGCAAGCTCGCCGAAGGCCGCTGAGGCGCACGATGGCGGCGCTCGCGCCCGACGCCGCCCGGACCTTCGTCGACGCGCTCTGGGACGACTCGATCCTGCCCGCGCTCGCCGAGTACGTGGCGATCCCCGCGAAGTCCCCGCACTTCGACCCGGACTGGCAGGAGCACGGCGAGCTCGAGCGCGCCATCGCGCTCGCCGAGCGCTGGTGCCGCGCGCAGCCGGTGCGCGGCCTCACGGCCGAGGTCGTGCGCCTGCCGGGCCGGACCCCGCTGCTCCTGCTCGAGGCGCCCGGCACGGGTTCGGACACGGCCCTAGTCTACGGCCACCTCGACAAGCAGCCCGAGCTCGAGCCCTGGAGCGAGGGGCTCGGGCCGTGGCGGCCGGTGCGGCGGGGTGACCGCCTCTACGGGCGCGGCGGTGCCGACGACGGCTACGCGGTCTTCGCGCTCGGGGCCGCCCTCGGCGCGCTCCACGCCCAGGGCGTCGCGCACGCGCGCTGCATCGCGCTCTTCGAGACCTGCGAGGAGAGCGGGAGCTTCGACCTGCCCGCCTACCTCGAGCACCTCCGCGCGCGCATCGGCACGCCGAGCCTGGTCGTGTGCCTCGATTCGGGCTGCGGCGACTACCAGCGGCTGTGGTGCACGACCTCGTTGCGCGGGATCGCCGCCGGCGTCCTGCGGGTCCGGGTGCTCGAGGAGGGGGTGCACTCGGGCGACGCGAGCGGCGTCGTGCCCTCGAGCTTCCGGATCGCGCGCGCGCTCCTCTCGCGCCTCGAGGACGAGCGGAGCGGCCGCATCCGTCCCGAGTTCCACGTCGCGATCCCGGCCGAACGCGCAGCGCAGGCCGAGGCCGCCGCGCGCGTCCTCGGCCCCGAGCACTGGCGCCGCTTCCCGTTCGCAGGCTCGACGGGGGCCATGGCCGGCGAAGCCGGCCATCCTCTGGCGGGCGGCGAATCCGGCCCTCCTCTGGCGGGCGGTGAAGCCGGCCCTTCGCGGGCTCGCGGCGAGGCCGCGGATGCGCCGAGCGACGACACCGAGCGCGTGCTCAACCGCACCTGGCGGCCCTTTCTCGAGGTGACCGGCGCCGGGGGCCTGCCGGCGCTCACGAGCGCGGGCAACGTGCTGCGGCCCGAGACGGCGCTGAAGCTCTCCCTGCGCCTCCCGCCGCGGCTCGACGCGGACGCCGCCCTGGCCCGGCTTCGCAGCCTGCTCGAGGCCGACCCGCCCGCCGGGGCCCATGTCCGCTTCGAGCCCGATCAGGCCGCCCATGGCTGGGACGCGCCGGCGCTCGCTCCCTGGCTCGCGGGCGCCACCCGGCGCGCTTCCCGGGCCTGGTTCGGAGCCGAGCCCGCCTTCATGGGCGAGGGCGGCACGATCCCGTTCATGGCGATGCTCGGCGCCGCCTTCCCCGCGGCCCAGTTCCTGGTCACCGGCGTGCTCGGGCCGGGCGCCAACGCCCACGGCCCGAACGAGTTCCTGCACCTGCCGACGGCGCGCCGGCTCAGCGGCTGCGTCGCGCAGATCCTGGCGGAGCACGCGGTCCGCTCCGGCGACCGACCCCCTCTCTGACACCATCAAGGTTCGCCTGCGGAACGCCGATCCGCCCACCGGGAGCGTGTCCCATGATGCAGGGTCGCGAGCGAGAGCAGGTCCTGGTGCTCGGCCCGGAGGAGCGCTCGCGAACGCTCGCGAGCCGGCTCTCCCTGCTCGGCGCCTGCCGGGGGGTCTGCGCCGAAACCCTCGAGAGCGCGCTGCGGGTCCAGGCAGCAAGCCCGCGCGCCTTCCCGACCGGCTTCGTCGCGAGCGACCACGGGCTCCCGGACCTGGACGACTCGCTCCGCGCGCTCGGTGCGCATGGGCCAGGCGGCAGCATGCACTGGGTTGCCTTCGGCCCGCGCCCGGCGCCCGACGCGCTCGTGGGCCTGCGGAGGGCCGGCGTGACCTTCGCTCTCTTCGAGCCGGCCAGCGACGAGGAGCTGCGCTTCGTCCTGAACCAGGCGCTGCACCGCGACGGCACGGCGATCCCGCGCGCCGAGCAGCGCGTCCCGGCCGATCTGCCTGCCCGCATCGTCACGAAGCACGGCGAGAAGGTGGCGCTGATCTACAACCTCTCCGCGACCGGCGCCTACGTCGCAACCCCGCGCCCCACCCTGCGCGGCGGAGCGGTGCAGCTCCTCTTCTCGCTGCCGGGCGGCGAGGTGGTCCTCGGCGCCCAGGTGATGTGGAACAACGTGCCCGGCAACCTGCGCCGCTTCAACGCGCCGATCGGGATGGGGCTGCGCTTCACCGCCGTGCCGGCGGACCTGCAGGAGGAGCTCCTGTGCTGGGTCGAGCAGCGCGCGCGCGCGTATCGACTCTGATCCGAGGGCGCGGGCAACCCGGCCGCCCGCCTAGCCGGGATCCCGGACCTCCCCGGTCATCGGTACGAAGCGGACGCCGAGGACGCGGCGCACCGTGATCCCCTCCGGCGTGCGCTCGTGCACCTGGAGCTCCTGGGCGCCGTCCTCCACGTCCACGGGGATCACGAGGCGCCCGCCGGGCGCGAGCTGGTCGAGAAGCGGCTCGGGCACGCGCGGAGCGGCGGCCGTGACCAGGATCGCGTCGAAGGGAGCGGCCTCCGGCCAGCCGCGATAGCCGTCGCCGGCGCGGACGTGCACGCCGGGATGGCCCGCCCGGCGCAGGTTCGCCTCGGCCTCGTGCGCGAGCGGCTCCACGATCTCGATCGTGTAGACCTCGGCGCCGAGCTCCGCGAGCAGCGCCGCCTGGTAGCCCGAGCCGGTACCGACCTCGAGAACCCGTTCGCCGGGCCCCACGGCGGCCTCCTCGGTCATCACCGCTACGACATAGGGCTGGCTGATCGTGGCGCCGTGGCCGATCGCGAGGGCGCGGTCGGCGTAGGCCTCGTCCGCGCGCTCGGCGGGCACGAACAGATGGCGCGGCACCTTGCGCAGCGCCGCCAGCAGGCGCGGCTCACGGACGCCGCGTGCCTCGATCTGCTCGGCGACCATGCGCTCCCGCTCCGCCTGGCGGCCGTCCGCCGGCGGCGCCGCGGGCTCGGCCGCCAGCGCCGACGCGGCAGCGCCGAGCGCGTTCGCAAACGTGCCGATCCGGCTCCAGAGCGGCATCGCCCCATGGTAGGCCGCCGGAGCAGCTCGGCTATCCTGCCAGCCCCCGATGCCCCCGGCCGCCAAGCCTCCCGCCGAGCTCGACCACATCGCGATCCAGGGTGCGCGCGAGCACAACCTGCGTTCGGTCGACGTGCGGATTCCGAAGAAGAAGCTGGTCGTGCTGACGGGCGTCTCGGGCTCGGGGAAGTCCTCGCTCGCCTTCGACACGCTCTACGCCGAGGGCCAGCGGCGCTACGTCGAGTCGCTCTCGGCCTACGCGCGGCAGTTCCTCGGCCAGATGGAGAAGCCCCGCTACGACCACATCCGGGGCCTCTCGCCGACCATCTCGATCGAGCAGAAGACGACCGGCACGAACCCGCGCTCGACGGTCGGCACGATCACCGAGATCGCCGACTACCTGCGCGTGCTCTACGCGCGGATCGGGATCCAGCACTGCCATCGCTGCGGCGACCCGGTGCGCGGCCAGAGCGCCGAGCAGATCGCGCGCGAGCTCTCCGCGCTGGCGCCCGGCACGCGCCTGCATCTCCTCGCGCCGGTGCTGGTGCACCGCAAGGGCGAGCACCGCGAGCTGCTCGCCGACCTGCGCCGCGCCGGGTACGTGCGGCTGCGCGTCGACGGCGCGATCGTGGAGGCGGAGGCGGTCGAGGCGCTCGACAAGCGGCGCAAGCACCATGTCGAGGTCGTGATCGACCGCCTCGTGGTCGGGCCGGAGAGCCGGCGCCGGCTCGTCGGCTCGGTGGAGCAGGCGCTCCGGGCCGGCGGCGGGCAGCTCGTCGCCCACGCCGGCGGCACCGACCGCGTGTTCTCGGAGCGGATGGCCTGCGCGCGCTGCGGGCTCTCCTTCCCCGAGCTCACGCCCCAGGGCTTCTCCTTCAACAGCCCGCAGGGCATGTGCGTGGATTGCAACGGGCTCGGCTCGCGGATGGCGATCGACCCCGCGCTGGTGGTGCCCGACGAGGCACTCACGATCGACGAGGGCGCGATCAAGGCGTGGGGCAAGGAGATCTCACAGAAGTCGAGCTGGTCGGGGCTGCGAACGCAGATCCTCGTGCAGCTCGGCGTGCCCTTCGACACCCCCTGGCGGCGGATCCCGAAGCGGCTGCGCGAGCAGGTGCTGCACGGCACCGGCGGGCGCCAGTACCAGGTGCGCTGGGCCGGCAAGAAGGGGGGCCGGGCCACCTTCGTGATGGACTGGGAGGGCGTGCTCCCGCGCCTCATGCGCCGCTTCCGCGAGACCACCTCGGAGAGCGCGAAGCGCTGGTACGCGCAGTTCCTGGCCGACACCGCCTGCCCGACCTGCCGCGGCACGCGCCTGCGGCCCGAGAGCGCCGCGGTGCGCGTCGGGGGCCGCTCGATCGTCGAGCTCTCCGCCCTCACGATCGACCAGGTGCGGGCCTTCTTCGCGGCGCTCGCGCTCGAGGGCGCCGCAGCCGAGATCGCCGTCGAGCTCCTGAAGGAGATCCGCGGGCGGCTCGAGTTCCTGGCCTCGGTGGGGCTCGGCTACCTCTCGCTCGACCGCGCGGGCCCGACGCTCTCGGGCGGCGAGTCGCAGCGCATCCGGCTCGCGAGCCAGGTGGGCTCGGAGCTCACCGGCGTCGTCTACATCCTCGACGAGCCCTCGATCGGGCTCCACCAGCGCGACAACCGGCGCCTGCTCGCGACGCTCGAACACCTGCGCGACATCGGGAACACCGTGGTGGTGGTCGAGCACGACGAGGAGACGATCCGCGCCGCCGACTGGGTGATCGACTTCGGACCCGGCGCCGGGGTGCGCGGGGGCGAGATCGTACACGCGGGCACCCCGGCGAGCCTCGCGAAGAGCCGCCGGTCGCTGACCGGCGACTACCTGGCCGGCCGCCGCCGCATCGAGCTGCCGGCCGAGCGGCGCAAGCCCACCGGCTCGCTCGCGATCCTGGGGGCCAGCGAGAACAACCTCCGCGACATCGACGTCGAGCTGCCGCTCGGCGTCCTGGTGGCGGTGACGGGCGTCTCGGGCGCGGGCAAGTCGACGCTCGTGAACGACGTGCTCCTGCCCGCCCTCGCCCGCCGTTACCACGGTGCCGGCGAGCGTGCGGGCCGCCACCGCGCGCTCGCCGGCGCCGAGCAGCTCGACAAGGTGATCGCGGTCGACCAGCGCCCGATCGGGCGCACGCCGCGCAGCAACCCGGCCACCTACGTGAAGGTCTTCGACGAGATCCGCGACTTCTTCGCGGGGCTCCCCGAGGCGCGCGTGCACGGCTTCGCGCCCGGGCGCTTCAGCTTCAACGTGAAGGGCGGGCGCTGCGAGGCCTGCCAGGGCGACGGCGTGCGCCAGATCGAGATGCACTTCCTGCCCGACGTCTACGTGACCTGCGAGGAGTGCCGGGGGCGGCGCTTCAACGAGGCGACGCTCGCGGTGCTCTACAAGGGCAAGTCGATCGCCGACGTGCTCGACCTCACGATCGCCGAGGCCCTCGAGCTCTTCGCGGCGCACCCGAGGATCCGCCGGCCCCTCGAGCTGCTCGCGGACGTGGGCCTCGACTACCTGCACCTGGGCCAGCCCTCGCCGACCCTCTCGGGCGGCGAGGCGCAGCGCATCAAGCTCGCCCGCGAGCTGGCCCGCCGGGGCACCGGCCGCACCCTCTACATCCTCGACGAGCCCACCACGGGCCTCCACTTCGACGACGTGCGCAAGCTCCTCGAGGTGGTGCGGCGTCTCGTCGACGCCGGCAACACGGCCGTCGTGATCGAGCACAACCTCGACGTGATCAAGAGCGCCGACTGGGTGATCGACCTCGGGCCCGAGGGGGGGCCGGAGGGGGGCCGGCTGGTCGCGCAGGGAACCCCGGAGCAGGTGGCGCGGGTGAAGGCTTCCCACACCGGGCGCTACCTGCGGGCCGCGCTCGGGGACGGATCGACGCCTCCTGGACGTACTCCCCGCGGGTGATCCAATTTCGACCGAACTGATGCCTGATCTGGTTCAGCTCCAAGAGATCCTGGTCGATTTGCACTCGAAAGACACGCCTTGTAGGATGCGATGTCATGTCGAACGCCAAAGTGCCCACCGGCGCCGAGAAGTTGGTGCAGTGTCTCGAACGGGAGGGGGTCGAGTACATCTTCGGCCTCTCCGGCGGGGCCGCGATCCCGATCTTCGACGCCCTGGTCGACTCCCGGATCGAGCTGATCCTTGTCCGCCACGAGCAGGGCGCGACCCACATGGCCGACGGGTACGCCCGGGCCACGGGCCGCCCCGGGGTCGTCCTGGTCACCTCCGGCCCCGGCGCCACCAACACCGTGACGGGCCTCCTGACGGCCCTCATGGACTCCTCGCCGATCGTGGTGCTCACCGGCCAGACCAACACCGTGAACCTCGGCAAGGACGCCTTCCAGGAGGCGGACGTCACCGGCATCACCTACCCGGTCGTGAAGCACAGCTACCTCGTGAAGCGCGCGGCCGACATCCCGCGCATCCTGCGCGAGGCCTTCCACATCGCGACCACGGGCCGGCCGGGCCCGGTCCTGATCGACATCCCCAAGGACGTGAGCTCGGGCCCCTGCGACGCGCCCTTCGTCGACGAGGTGCACCTGCCCGGCTACGAGGTGCCGGGCCGCGCGGACGCCGCCGCCATCGCCGAGGCGGCGCGGCTCCTCCAGGCCGCCGAGCGGCCGCTGCTCTACGTCGGCCACGGCGCCGTGATCGCGGACGCCGGCAAGGCCGTGACCCAGCTCGCCGAGCGACTGCGCGCGCCGATCGTGAGCACGCTCCTCGGCAAGGGCGCGGCCGACGAGACCCACCCGCTCCACCTCGGCATGATGGGCATGCACGGAACGGCCTACGCCAACAAGGCCGTGGTCCACTGCGACCTGATCTTCGCGATCGGCGCGCGCTGGGACGACCGCGTGACCGGCAAGGTCGACGAGTTCTGCGCCACGGCGAAGAAGATCCACCTCGACGTCGACCCGGCCGAGTTCAACAAGGTGATCCGGCCCGACGTCTGCCTCGAGGGCGACGCGCGCCTCGTGCTCGAGGACCTGCTCGCGGTGGTCGAGCCCGGCCACACGGTCGCCTGGCTCCGCCAGTGCCAGGCCTGGCGCCGGCAGCATCCCCTCAAGTACGCCAGGAAGGGCGGCCTGCGCGCCCAGCACGTGCTCGACCGGCTGCACCACCTGACCGAGGGCAAGGCGGTCCTCACCGCCGACGTGGGCCAGCACCAGATGTGGGCCGCCCAGTTCTGCAAGACCACGGCGAACCGCCACTGGATCACCTCCGGCGGGGCGGGCACGATGGGCTTCGGCTGGCCGGCCGCGATCGGCGCCAAGCTCGGGCGTCCCGAGGCGGAGGTGTGGGCGGTGGTCGGCGACGGCGGCTTCCAGATGACGATGGCGGAGCTCGCGACCGCCGCGGTGCACGGCGTCGCCGCCCGCTGCCTGATCATCAACAACAACTACCTCGGCATGGTGCGCCAGTGGCAGGAGCTCTTCTACGAGAACCGCCTGTCGGGCGTGGACCTCGAGGGCAACCCCGACTTCGTGAAGCTCGCCGAGGCGTACGGGATCGCGGCCTTCCGGATCCGGCGCGGCGCCGACATCGACCGCCAGCTCCGCGCAGCACGCGCCGTCCAGGGCCCGGCGGTGGTCGTGGCCGAGGTGATCAAGGAGGACAACGTGTTCCCGATGATCCCGGCCGGCGCGCCGGTCTCGCACATGATCATCGAGCCCCCGAAGCACCGCCTGGAGAAGCCCAGTGGCAGCACCTGAGCCGGCCCCCGCGCCCGCGCGGCGCCCGCGCGTCCACACGATCTCGCTGGTCGTCAACAACAAGCCGGGCGTGCTGGTGCGCGTCGCGCTCGTCTTCTCGCGGCGCGCCTACAACATCGAGAGCCTGGTCGTGAGCCCCGCTGCCGAGGGCGACGACTTCTCGCGCATGACGATCACCTCGAGCGGGGACCCCACCACCCTCGAGCAGATCATCAAGCAGCTCCACAAGCTGGTCGACGTGGTCCACGCCCACGACCACACCAACGACGACGCCTACGAGACCGAGATCGCGCTCGTCAAGCTGCGCGCACCGCTCGAGGACCGCACCCAGATCCTCCAGATCGCCGAGAACTTCGGCGCCAAGGTCACCGACTACGGCCAGGAGTCGCTGATGCTGCGCGTCTACGGCGCCAGCGACAAGCTCGACGCCTTCATCGGCCTCCTGCGCCCCTTCGGATTGCGCGAGCTCGTGCGCTCGGGCAAGATCCTGATGCTGCGCGGCATCTCGGAGACCTGAGCCGACCCGTCGACGCGTGCTGGGGGGGACGATGCGGAGCGGGCGGATCGCGTCGCTGCTGCTTGCCATCGGGACCACGGCTGCGCCGGCGATCGCCGCAGCCGACGTCACGATCCCCTTCGCCGGCGACGTGACGAGCGTCTCGGGGAGCTTCGCGACCTCCTTCGACGAGGTCGAGCGCGTCGAGGGCACGCTCGTCTTCGACGAGACCGTCGCCGACAACAAGCCGGATCCCACCGCCGGCAACTACCTCGGCGCGCTCGTGTCCCTCAGCGCCACGCTGCCGGACCTCGGCTTCACCTGGAGCGCGGGCGCGGGCGGAACCCTCCAGGTCTACGACCTGACGGACCAACTCACCGCGACCGCGCTCACGGACGCCACGACCGGCCCTCCCATCGAGGGCTACGGGCCCCACGGCATGTTCCTGATCCTCGCCGGTCCGGGCGCGTTCGCGGGAGACGCCCTGCCCGACTCCGGCGCCGGCCTCGATCAGGGGGAGCTGCTCCTCACCTTCCACGATGACTTCGAGAACACCGCCGGAAGCGCCACCATCCGGTTCACCTTGCCCGAGCCGCGCGGTGGCGGGCTCACGGTGGCGGTGTGGACGGTGTTCGCGCTCGGCGCGCGACGGCGGATGCGACGCCGGGCGGGATGGTGACCCAGGCAGGATTCGAACCTGCGACCTCTTGCTCCGGAGGCAAGCGCTCTATCCAACTGAGCTACTGGGCCGATCCGTCGAAGCCGCTCCGGCGGCCGGACGGCTTCGCTCGTTCGAAGGATGGTGGGGCGTACTGGGCTCGAACCAGTGACCTCCGCGGTGTGAACACGGCGCTCTTCCAGCTGAGCTAACGCCCCGCGACTCCCTTCGAGAGACCCCGACGAATAGGGAAAGGCCCCTGTGGCCGCAAGCTAGCGGCGCGCGCCCTGGTGCGCGATCGCCGCCTGCACGAAGGCGGCGAAGAGCGGATGGGGCGCGAAGGGGCGCGACTGGAACTCGGGGTGGTACTGGCAGGCCACGAACCAGGGGTGGTCCGCGAGCTCGACCACCTCGACGAGGCGCCCGTCGGGCGACAGCCCCGAGAAGACGAGGCCGGCGCGCGAGAGCTGGTCGCGCAGCTCGGGGTTCACCTCGTAGCGGTGGCGGTGGCGCTCGCGGATCTTCTCCTGGCCGTAGGCCGCGAAGGCCTTGCTGCCCTTGCGCAGCACGCAGGGCCAGGCGCCGAGCCGCATGGTGGCGCCCTTCTCGCTGAGACCGCGCTGCTCGGGGAGGAAGTCGATCACGGGATACGGCGTCTCGGGGTCCACCTCGGTCGAGTTGGCGCCCGCCAGGCCGGCGACGTGGCGCGCGTACTCGATCACCGCCATCTGCAGCCCGAAGCAGATCCCGAAGTACGGGACGGCGTGCTCGCGCGCGTAGCGCACCGCCACGATCTTGCCCTCGACGCCGCGCGAGCCGAAGCCGTGCGGCACCAGGATCCCGTCGACGGGGGCGAGCTGCGCCGGATCGGCGAGCTTCTCGGAGTCGATGTACTCGATCACGACCCGGCTGCGGTGCGCGAAGCCCGCGTGGTGGAGCGCTTCGTTCAGGCTCTTGTAGGACTCGGTCAGGTCCACGTACTTGCCGACCATCGCGATCGTGATCGTCCGCTCGGGATGGCGGATCCGCTCCATCAGGTCCTGCCACTTCTCGAGCGCCGGCCGCGCGGTCCAGATGTTGAGGAGCTTCACGATCTTCTCGTCGAGGCCCTCGTCGTGCAGGACGAGCGGCACCTCGTAGATCGACTCGACGTCCTTGGCGGTGATGACGGCATCGCCGTCCACGTTGCAGAAGAGCGCGATCTTCTCCTTCACCGAGCGCGGCAGGAAGCGGTCGGTGCGGCACAGGATCACGTCGGGCGAGATGCCGACCGCGCGGAGCTCCTTCACCGAGTGCTGGACGGGCTTGGTCTTGAGCTCGCCGGCGGCGGCCACGTAGGGCACGAGCGCGACGTGGGCATAGAGCACGTTCTCGCGCCCGACGTCGGCGCGGAACTGGCGGATCGCCTCCAGGAAGGGCAGCGACTCGATGTCGCCGACGGTGCCGCCCACCTCGACCAGCAGCAGGTCGACGCCGCCCTCGGCGGCCTGGTGGATCCGGCGCTTGATCTCGTCCGTGACGTGCGGGATCACCTGCACGGTGCCGCCCAGGTACTCGCCGTGGCGCTCCTTGGTGATGACCGTCTCGTAGACCTTGCCGGCGGTCACGTTGTTGATCCGGCCCATCGTCGCGCGGGTGAAGCGCTCGTAGTGGCCGAGGTCGAGGTCGGTCTCGGCGCCGTCCTCGGTGACGTAGACCTCGCCGTGCTGGAACGGGTTCATGGTCCCGGGGTCGACGTTCAGGTAGGGGTCGAGCTTGAGGAAGGAGACGCGCAGGCCGCGGGCCTCGAGCAGCGCCCCGATCGACGCCGAGGCGAGCCCCTTGCCGAGCGACGAGAGCACGCCGCCGGTCACGAAGATGAACTTCGTCGCGCGGCCCGGACCAGCGGCCATCATCCCCCCCTGCTCGGATCCGAGTGCGTCTCCGGAGCGGTCATCGGACCAAGGCCTCCAACTGGCCGGCGGCAGCGTCCTCGATGCGCACCCGGTGGATCGGGACGAGCGGCTCGGGCAGCGCGTCGAGGGCAAAGTAGCCGCTGGCGAGTGCCTCGTCCGGCGTAGTCGGCGCGCCCTGCCCGACGGCGGTCGCCTCGAAGCAGAGGTTCACCGCGTGCACGCGCCGGCCTGCCGCGTACTCGATCACCATCGAGCCCGGATCCGAGTAGACCCCGACGAGGCGCCCGAGCGCAACGCGCACGCCGGTCTCCTCGAAGACCTCCCGCGCGGCCGCCGCCGAGACGGACTCCCCCCGCTCGACGTATCCCCCCGGGAGGCCCCAGTGGCCGTTGTCGCTGCGCTGCATGAGCAGGAGGCTGCGCCCGCCGCTGCGCTCGCTGCGCCAGACCACCGCCGACACCGAGAGCCGGATCTCCGTCGGGTGGCTGGCGTGGTAGCGCGTCACCGCCCTTCCCCTCACCGAGCGACGCTCGGGGCGTGCGGGCGCCCCGGAGGAGGGCGCGTGGCTGGAATGGAGAGAACGGGAACGGGGGATGCGGACGGCCCAGGTTGTACCGCCGGGCCTCCCCGCCTGTCAAATCGGCTCCCGATCGGCGGCCGAACGCACGAACGGGAGGCCGCCGGGCCTCCCGTTCGGAGCGAGTCGGACCGCGCCGGGTCGATCAGCGCTTCGAGAACTGGAAGCGCGCCCGGGCGCCGCGCTGGCCGTACTTCTTGCGTTCCTTCTTGCGCGCGTCGCGCGTGAGGAAGCCGCCGCGCTTGATCTGCGGGCGGAGCGACTCGTCGATCCGGATCAGCGCGCGGGCGATGCCGTGGCGCAGCGCGCCGGCCTGGCCGGTGGGGCCGCCGCCGTGCACGCTCGCGGCCACGTCCCAGCGCGTCGCCTGGTTCACGAGGTCGAGCGGCTGCTTCACGACCGTGCGCAGCACCTCGCGCCCGAAGTAGTCGTCGAGCGTGCGGCCGTTGACCAGGATCGTGCCCGTTCCGGGCTTCATGCGGACGCGCGCCACGGCCATCTTGCGCTTGCCCGTGGCCGGCTTGGCGAGGGCGAGTTCAGCCAACGCTCAGGACCTCCGGCTTCTGTGCGGCGTGGGGATGCTCGGGGCCCGCGTAGACCTTGAGCTTCCGGTAGAGCTTCCGGCCGAGCGCGTTGTGCGGGAGCATGCCGCGTACCGCCTCCTCGACCACGCGCTCGGGGTGCGCACCGCGCAGGACCTGGTCCGCGGTGCGCGACTTCAGGTGGCCGACGTAGCCCGTGTGGCGGTAGTAGACCTTCTGCTCGCGCTTGCGCCCGGTCAGCTTCACCTTTGCGGCGTTCACCACCACGACGAAGTCGCCGTTGTCGGCGTGCGGCGTGAAGAGCACGCGGTGCTTGCCGCGCAGCAGCGACGCGATCCGCGTCGAGAGCCGCCCGAGGGTCTGATCGGCGGCGTCCACGACCCACCAGCGCGGGGTCACTTCGGACGGCTTGATCGACCGCGTCGGGCGCGGCGGGCGGGCGGCGGGCATCCGGGGCTCCTGGAAGTCGGCGGTAGATAACCGAGTGCCCAGGGGGCGTCAACCCGAAGACGCCTCAAGCTCCTGGATTCCCACAGGGAATCCGTCGTCCACCCGCACCAGGACGAGGCCGTGCGCGGGCGCCGTGGGGCCGGCCGCGGAGCGCGCGCGGGCGTGGAGAAGCTCCCCGATCCAGCTCGGGGGGCGCCGCCCGCTCCCCACCTCGAGCAGGCTTCCGACCAGGTTGCGGACCATGTGGCGCAGGAAGCCCGGGCCCTCGACCTCGAAGCGCAGCTCCGCCCCGACGGCGCCGAGCCACTCGGCGCGCGTGAGCGTGCGCACCGTCCCGTGCGCGTCACCGCCGGCCGCGCAGAAGCTCGCGAAGTCGTGGGTGCCGACGAGGGCGCGCGAGGCGGCCCGCAAGGCCTCGAGGTCGAGCGGGGGGCGGCGGCGGAGGCTCGTGCGCTCGCGCAGCGGCGAGCGCTCGGCGCCCGTCCAGAGCCGGTACGCGTAGAGCTTGCTGCGGGCGGCGCGACGCGCGTGGTAGTCGGCGGGCGCGGGCGCGAGCGCGCGGATCGCGACGTCGCGCGGAAGCCGGGCGTTCCACGCGCGCAGGAGATCCTTCGCCGCGAGCCGGGTGGCCGCGCGCGCGTTTGCCACCTGGCCTGCCGCGTGCACGCCGGCATCCGTCCGCCCGGCGCCGATCACGCCGACGCGGCCCTCGGCGAGCTTCGCGAGCTCCTCCTCGAGGACTCCCTGCACCGTGCGCGCGCCGCCGCCCTGGCGCTGCCAGCCCGCGAAGCCGGTGCCGTCGTACTCGACGACGATCCGCCAGTTCGGGAGCTCGCAGAGCACGCCCGCGCCCGCCACGGGATCGCGTCGACTCAGGGAAGCCCGAGACGGCCGAGCGCGATGCGCACCGCGTCGGCGGCCGCGAGCCGGGCCGAGTCGGCGGCGAGCCAGAGCAGCACCCCGCCCGCCCTCGAGGGATCCCGCCGCACGCGGCCGACCAGCACGCGGTCCCCGCCGGCCGCCGCGCGCGTCGTCGGTCCGCGCGGGTCGTCGACCAGCTCGACGTCCGGCGCCTTGCGCAGGAGCTCGCGCACGCGCGCGGGCTCGGCCGGCGCGCCGAGCTCGACGGCGAGGCTCGCGGCGTCGCCGCAGAAGGTCGGCACGCGCACGACGGTGACCGCCACGGCGGCCTCCGCGCCGAGCCCGCGCCGGAGCGAGGCCGCGAGCGCGCGCTCGGCCGCGCTCGCGCCGTCGTCGCCGATCGCACCGGCCCAGGGCAGCGCGTCGAAGGCGATCGGGTGGTCGAGGGCGGGCGGCTCGTCCTCGTCGCCGGACTGGGCGAGGAGCGCGATCGTCTCGCCGTGGAGCGCGTCGACGCCGGCGCGGCCCGAGCCCGACGCCGAGAGCAGCGCCGTCCCCACCACGCGCCGCACCCCGCCGAGCCCTTCGGCGAGCGGCGCCAGCACCCGCAGCCAGGCGAGCGCGAGGCCGGGCGGCGGCGCCACGAGCGGCGCCTCCGGCGCGGCGAGCAGCGCTCCCAGCTCGGGGTGCGCCGCGAGCTCCTCGCTCGCATGCAGGGCGCCGGAGAGGTCGATCGCGAGCACGCGCCGGCGCACCGCCTCGGCGATCCAGTCGAGCGCGGCCTCCGGCGGCGTACACAGGAACACGACGTCGGCACCGTCCAGGACGGCGGCATCGGTCAGGACCGGTGCGGTGATGCCGCGGAGCTCGACCTCGGCCCCGAGCGAGCGGTCGGTGGCGATCGGCACCAGCGTCGCGACCGGGAACCCGGCGGCGTCGAGGGCGGCCAGCACCTCGCCGCCGAGCGCGCCCGTGACGCCGACCACCGCGACGCGCAGCGCGCGGGTCGTCAACCCGGGGCCCGGGCGCCGAGCCGGGCGACCACGAGATCCCCCATCGCGCGGCAGCCGACGGTCGCGCGGCGCTCGCCGGGCAGGAGCAGGTCCGGCGTGCGGTGCCCGGCCGCGAGCACCGCCGTCACCGCCTCGCGAACCTCGGCGGCGGCGGCCGGCGCTTCGAGCGAGTGCTCGAGCAGCATCGCGGCCGACAGGATCGCCGCCAGCGGGTTCGCGAGGTCCTGGCCGGCGATGTCCGGCGCCGAGCCGTGCACCGGCTCGTAGAGTCCGATCCCGCCGTCACCGAGGCTCGCCGAGGGCAGCATCCCGAGCGAGCCCGTGATCTGGGCGGCCTCGTCGGAGAGGATGTCGCCGAAGAGGTTCTCGGTGACGATCACGTCGAAGCGGCCGGGATCGCGCACGAGCAGCATCGCGCACGAGTCGACGAGCTGGTGCGCGAGCGTCACCTCCGGGAAGCCCTTCGCCACCTCCTCGACCACCTGCACCCAGAGCTGCGAGGTCTCGAGCACGTTGGCCTTGTGCACGTGGGTCACGTGCTTGCGGCGCCGGCGCGCGGACTCGAAGGCGACGCGGGTGATGCGGGCGATCTCGTCCTCGTCGTAGACCATCGTGTTGCGCGCCTCGCGGCGCCCGCCGGTCGTCCGGCCGGGCCCGCGCGGCTCGCCGAAGTAGAGCCCGCCGGTCAGCTCGCGCACCACCAGGAGGTCGATGCCCGTGACGATCTCCGGGCGCAGCGTCGACGCCTCGACCAGCGCCGGGAAGACGCTCGCCGGCCGCAGGTTCGCGTAGAGACCGAGCGCCTTGCGGATCCGCAGCAGCCCCTTCTCGGGGCGCACGTCGACCGGGAGCGCGTCCCACTGCGGGCCGCCGACGGCACCCAGCAGCACCGCCCGGCTCTTCTCCGCGAGCGCCACCACCTGGTCGCGCAGCGGCGTGCCGTGCGCGTCGATCGAGGCCCCCCCGATCGCCTCCTCGACGAACTCGAGCGCGAGCCCGTGGCGCGGCGCCACCGCCTCGAGCACGCGGCGCGCCTCGCGCGTCACCTCGGGGCCGATCCCGTCGCCGGCCAGCACCACGATCCGAGCGTTCACGCGCTAGACCCCCTTCGGCTCCGCGACCGCGTGCCGCTGCTTGTGCCACTCGAGCTTGTTGAGCGCGTGGACGTAGGCCTTGGCGCTGGCCACCAGCACGTCGTAGTGCGCGCCGTGGCCGATCACGCGCCGGCCGCCCTCCGAGAGCGTCACCGCCACCTCGCCCTGGGCGTCGAGGCCGGCCGTGATGGCGTTCACCTGGTAGCGCACGAGCTCGCTCTTGGTCTCGGTCAGCTCCGCCACCGCCTTGAAGATCGCGTCCACGGGTCCAACGCCGTTCGCGGTGGTCTTGCGCGGGCGCCCGTCGATCGCGAGCTCGACCGTCGCGGTCGGCTGCGGGAAGCTGCCCGAGAGCACCGTGAGCTGGCGGAACGCGAAGCGCTCGTCGCTCTGGACCACCGCGTCGGCGACGATCGCCTCGAGGTCCTCGTTGAAGATGCTCTTCTTCTTGTCCGCCAGGTCCTTGAAGCGCTTGAAGGCGCGCTCGAGCTCCTCGCCCTCGAGGCCGAAGCCGAGCTCGGCCAGGCGCTCGCGGAAGGCGTGGCGGCCCGAGTGCTTGCCGAGCACCAGCTCGTTCGAGGGCCGGCCGATCGAGCGCGGCGTCATGATCTCGTAGGTGATGGCGGCCTTCAGCACGCCGTCCTGGTGGATGCCGGCTTCGTGCGCGAAGGCGTTGGCGCCGACGATCGCCTTGTTCGGCTGGACGCCGATCCCGATGATCGAGGCGAGCAGCCGGCTGGTCGGATAGATCTCCTCGCTGCGCACACCGGTGTGCACGCCCGCGAAGACCTCCGGCCGGGTCCGGATCGCCATCACCACCTCTTCCATGGCCGTGTTGCCTGCCCGCTCGCCGATCCCGTTCACCGTGCACTCCACCTGGCGCGCGCCGGCCCGAACGGCCGCCAGGCTGTTCGCGACCGAGAGCCCGAGGTCGTCGTGGCAGTGGGCCGAGAGGCGGGCGCGCGCGATTCCGGGCACGTGCGCGCGCAGGTGGCGGATCAGGGCGCCGAACTCGTCGGGCGTGGTGTAGCCGACCGTATCGGGGACGTTCAGCGTCGTGGCGCCCGCCGCGATCGCGACACCGAAGGCCTCCACCAGGAAGGCCTGGTCCGAGCGCGTCGCGTCCTCGGCCGAGAACTCGACGTCGTCGGTGAAGCCGCGCGCCTGGCGCACGGCGCGATCGATCTCCTCGAGCACGCGTTCGCGGCTCATGCGCAGCTTGTGCTCGAGGTGGATGTCGCTGGTGGCGATGAAGGTGTGGATGCGCGGGCGCGCCGCCCCCTCGAGGGCCCGCCCGGCGCGCTCCACGTCGGCCTGGCCGGTGCGCGCGAGCCCGCAGATCACCGGCCCGCGCACCTCGCGCGCGATCGCCTTCACGGCCTCGAAGTCGCCCTCGCTCGCGACCGGGAAGCCCGCCTCGATCACGTCCACGCCGAGCCGCTCGAGCTGGCGCGCGAGGGTCAGCTTCTCCTGGAGGTTCATGCTGCAGCCGGGCGACTGCTCGCCGTCCCGCAGCGTGGTGTCGAAGAGCAGGACCTGTTCGGAGGGCGCTGTGCTCATGCCCGGGTCTCCTGGATCGGTTCGCTCGGCGCGGGAGCCGGCGCCGCCACGAGGCGGCGGCCGGAGAGCACACGCCACGCCCACTCGAGCGGTCCCGACGCGACGTAGGCGGCGCCGAGCGCGAAGAACCAGAACGACGGCTCCTGGAGGATCACGGCCAGCGCCACGATCACCAGCACCACCGTGCGGAAGCCGTGGCGCAGGTCGATCTCCTTGAAGCTGCGGTAGGGCACCGCGCTCACCATCAGGAGCCCGAGGCCCGCGAGCAGCGAGCCGACCACGAGCGGCGGCACCAACAGGTCGTGGCCCTGCTCGAGCAGGAAGGACGCGAACCACTGGGTGCTAGCGACCATGCCGGCCGCGGCGGGGCTCGGCAGGCCTTCGAAGCGTCCCGCGTAGCGGGAGGCCTGGACGTTGAAGCGCGCGAGGCGCAGCGCGGCGCAGGCGGTGAACAGGAAGGCGAGGATCCAGCCGGTGCGCTGGAGCGCGGAGAGCTCGCCCGCCATGTAGGCCAGGAAGGCGGGTGCGACGCCGAACGAGACCACGTCGGCCAGCGAGTCGTACTCGCTCCCGAAGCGCGAGGTCGAGCGCGCGAGCCGCGCCACCCGGCCGTCGAGGGCGTCGCACAGGCCGGCCAGCACGATCCCGAGCGCCGCCCGGTCGAAGTGGCCCTGGGTCGACTGGATCATCGAGAAGAAGCCGAAGAACAGGTTGCCGGTCGTGAAGAGCTGGGGGAGCAGGTAGAGGCCGCGGCGGCGCTCGCCGCGCCGCCGGCGCCGGCGGCGACGACGCCGGAGCGGGCCGTGCCCGCCGTCGGGCTCCTGCCAGGACGCGCTCACGCCCGCGGCTCCGGGAGCTGCGCGATCCGCGTCGCCCCCCCCCGCACGCGCTCGCCGCGCCGCACGCAGGGCGAGGAGCCCGGCGGCAGCAGGACGTCGGTGCGCGAGCCGAAGCGGATCAGCCCGTAGCGCGTCCCGCGCGCGAGCCACTCGCCGGCCCGGGGGTGACAGACGATCCGGCGCGCGACGAGGCCGGTGATCTGCGTCACGACGACGCGCTCGCCCGCGTCCGTCTCGAGCGCCATCGCGAGGCGCACGTTCTCGTGCTCGCCGCGCGGGTCGAAGGCGGCCAGGAAGCGCGTACCGCCGCGCTCGATCGAGACGACCCGGCCCGCCACGGGCGCGCGATTCACGTGCACGTCGAAGACCGACAGGAAGATCCCGATCCGCAGGCCCTTGGCGCCGCGGCCGTCCTCGATCTCGTCGACGGCGAGCACGCGGCCGTCGGCCGGCGCCACGACGTCGCGCGCCCCGCCTGCGAAGCGGCGCGCGGGGTTGCGGAAGAACGCGACGCAGAAGAGCGCGAGGGCGCCGAGCGCGGCGCCCGGCCAGGGCGCTCCGAGCCACGCGAGGAGCGCTCCGAGGACGGCGAGCGGCGCCGCGAACGCCCAGGCGTCACCGATCACCCGCGCCGTCGGGCGCTCGGAGAAGACCGGGTCCTGGCGGCCTTCGGCCATGGCCGTGCCTCAGTTCTTCGCGCGGTCGACCAGCCGCTTCTCCTGGAGCCAGGGCATGAGGCCGCGCAGCCGCGCGCCGACCTGCTCCATGGGATGCTCGGCGCCGCGCCGGCGCAGGGCCTCGAAGCTGGGCTTGCCGGCGCGGTTCTCGAGGATGAACTCCCCCGCGAAGCGGCCGGTCTGGATCTCCTCGAGCACCTGCTTCATGCGCTGCTTCACGCTCTCGTCGATGAGCCGCGGGCCGCGCGTGAGGTCGCCGTACTCGGCGGTGTTCGACACCGAGTAGCGCATGTTCGCGATGCCGCCCTCGTAGATCAGGTCGACGATCAGCTTGACCTCGTGGATGCACTCGAAGTAGGCCATCTCGGGCGCGTAGCCGGCCTCGACGAGGGTCTCGTAGCCGGCCTGCATCAGGGCGGTGAGCCCGCCGCAGAGCACCGACTGCTCGCCGAACAGGTCGGTCTCGGTCTCCTCGCGGAAGCTGGTCTCGAGGATGCCCGCCCGCCCGCCGCCGATCGCCTTCGCGTAGGCGAGGGCGGTCGGCAGCGCGTCGCCGTTCGGGTCCTGGTGCACCGCCACCAGGCACGGTACGCCCTTGCCCTCTGCGTAGTGGCCGCGCACGGTGTGGCCCGGGCCCTTCGGCGCCACCATCCAGACCGACACGCCCTCGGGCGCCACGATCTGGCGGAAGTGGATGTTGAAGCCGTGCGCGACGGCCAGGTGGTTGCCCGGCACGAGCCCGGGCTCGATCTCCTCGCGGTAGATCTGCGCGGCCGTCTCGTCGGGGACCACGAGCATCACCACGTCGGCGAGGCGCGCGGCCTCGGCGGGCTCGACGACGCGCAGGCCGTTGGCCTCGGCCTTGCGCCGCGAGCCCGAGTCCTTGCGCAGGCCGACGACGACGTTCACCCCGGAGTCCCGCAGGTTCAGTGCGTGGGCGTGGCCCTGGCTCCCGTATCCGATCACGGCCACGGTCTTGCCGGCCAGCCGGTCGAGGTCGGCGTCCTTGTCGTAGAAGATGCGCAGGTCCATGGCCGGGTCGGGTCTCCGTTGGGGTTGGGGATTCGCTGGGTCCGGGCGAGGTCCGCCGTGCCCCGGGTCGGCCCTCGTTCCGCTCGGGACGGCTGCTCAGGGGCTCGCCCGATGATCGCGCAGGATCGCCTCGATGCGGTCGCGCCCGGCGAGCTTGGTCTTGCGCAGCTCCTGCCGGCGGGCCTCTTCCTCGGAAGTCAGGAAGCGGCGGTCGTGGAGCTCCTCGAGCTCCCGATCGAGGCGCAGGTGCTCCTCCCAGAGGCCCCGCAGCTCGGGATGTGCGGGCAGGAGACGCTCGATCAGCGCGAGGTCTCGCGGCTCCATGAGAATCGGCGCCAAGTTACGAGAGGTCCCCGGCGGTGTCAAAGCACGTCCCAGGGCTCCGCCGAGAGGCCGAGGCGGCGCACCTCCGCCTCGGCACGCCGTACGTAGGCAGGCGTGAGGTCGGCGGCGGCCAGCCCCTCGCCGGCGGCGAGCAGCCGCACGCCGAGCCGGCCTACCCACGCGGCGTCGGGCGCGAGCGGCAGGCAGCGCACCCGGTCGGTCCCGAGCGCGGCGGCCACCGCGTCCGCGCCTTCGCCCACCACGAGGAGCGGTCCCGGCGCAGCGGCGAGCCGCGCCGCGAGCGCCTCGATCCCGATCACGAGCGGGCCCCAGAGCGGCCTCGCGAGCGGATCGCCGCCGCGCTGGGCCGCGGCGTAGAGCTCGCCGCGCCGGGCGTCGAGGACGGCCACGACCTCGGGCGGCGCGGCCGGCCCCGCCAGCGCCACCCCCTTCGCGGCGAGCGCGGCGAGGGTCGGAACGGCCGCCAGGCCCGCGTTCCTGCCGAAGGCGAGCCCCTTCGCCGTGGCGGCACCGACGCGCAGGCCCGTGAACGAGCCGGGCCCGATCGAGACCGCGATCCCCCCGAGCGCGCCGGGCGCGAGCCCGTGCGACTCGAGCAGCGCCAGCACCGCCGGCAAGAGGGTCTCGGAGGCGGGCCGACCCGGCGGCGCCGGATCCGCGCCCACGACCTCACCGTCGCGCAGGAGCGCCACGCTCGCGCGCTCGCTCGCCGACTCGATCGCGAGCAGCCAGGGGGGAGCGTCGCGCAACGCGCTCAGAGCCCAGCGCTCTGGCGCACCCAGTCGACGAAGGTCCGCCAGTGGCGGGAGAGGTCGTTCCAGAACGCCAGCGCCATCAGCATCACCAGGAAGGTGATCCCGACCTGCTGCACGAGCTCGCGCGTGCGCAGGGAGAGCGGCGAGCGCTTGACCCCTTCGACCGCGATCAGCAGCGCCTGGCCGCCGTCGAGCATGGGGATCGGGAGCAGGTTCAGGATGGCGAGGTTGATGCTGATCAGGACCAGGGTCGAGAGGTACGCCTGCCACCCGCGCTCGAAGGCGCTGTGCGCGATCTCGGCGATCCCGATCGGGCCCGCGAGCTGCTTGCGCGAGACCTCGCCCGTCACGATGCGCGAGAAGCCGCCCAGGAAGGTCCGCGTCAGGTCCGCGGTCATGCCGGCGGCGCGTGCGATCGCGCCGAGCGGGTTCGTCACGCGGTCCACGCCCATCGTGCCCTGTACCGCGGCCGCCTGGGCGGTGATCCCGATCAGCCAGCGCTCCTCGGGAATGCCGAGGCCCGTGTCGGCCTCCTTGCGCTCGGGCGCGATGCGCAGCTCGCGGCGCTCGCCGGCGCGCGCGGTGACGATCTCGAGCGGGCGGCCGTTGCTCGCGCGCACCAGCTCCGAGAACGACGCGAAGCTCCCGACCGGGCGCCCGTCCACCGCGACGATCAGGTCTCCAGGCTGGAGCCCGGCGCGCTCGGCGGGAGAGTCCGGCGAGATCTGCGCTACCAGCACGGTCGCCGGCACCACGCCGAGCGCGTCGAGGCTCCCGAGCGCGGGCACGCGCAGCTCGATCCGCTCCGGCTCGGCGTCGGGCGGACCCGCCCGCTCGACCTCGAGCCGCGCCTCGCTCCGCGCCTGCGCATAGCGGGAGGCGAGCTGGCTCCAGTCCTCCACGGGCTCGCCGTCCACGCTCTCGACGCGGTCGCCGCTGCGCAGCCCGGCGCGCGTGGCGGGCGCATCGGCGCCCGGGATCCCGAGCACGGGGGCCATCCGCAGGTGGCCGAGCCCGGCGAAGCCCACCTGCGCCGAGCTGCCGTACTCGTCGAGCCCCGAGCGCGCCTCGATCGGCAGCGCCAGCTCGATCGTCTCGCCGCCGCGCTCGAGCTCGACCGCCACGGTCTCGCCGGCGCGGGTACGGACCGCCTCCTCGACGCCGTCCCACCAGCGCACCGGCTCGCCCGCGATCGCGAGCACGCGGTCGCCCACCTGGATGCCCGCGCGCTCGGCGGGCGAGGCGGCCTCCACCGTCCCGACGACCGCCGCCGGACGGGGCATGCCGATCAGCAGCACCGTCGCGAAGATCAGCACCGGGAGGAGCAGGTTCATCGCCGGGCCTGCGAACAGGATCAGGAGCCGCTGCCAGACCGGCTTGCGGTTGAAGGCGCGATGCTCCTCGCCCGGTGCGAGCACCTCCTCGCCCTCGCCCTCCTCGCCGCCGGGGTCGGGGCTCTCGCCGACCATCTTGACGAAGCCGCCGAGCGGGAACCACGCGGCCAGGTACTCGGTCTCGCCGCGCCGGAAGGCCAGCTTCCAGGGCCCGATGCCGATCGGCGGGCCGAAGCCGAGCGAGAAGCGCAGCACCTTCACGTCGAAGAGCTTTGCCACGAGGAAGTGGCCGAGCTCGTGCACGAAGATCAGCACGCCCAGCATGAGGACGAAGGCGAAGACGAAGCTGAGCGCGGTCATCCGGGGGGCTCTCCTGCACCAAGGCGTTCGCGGGCGCGGGCGCGGGCCCAGGCATCGGCCTCGAGCACGTCGCCGACGTCGCGCAGCGCCCCGCCGCTCGAGCGGGCGCCGTACGCCTCGAGGAGGGCCGCGTTGGTGGCGGCGATCTCGGGAAAGGCGATCCGGCCGGCCAGGAAGGCGGCGACCGCCGCCTCGTTGGCGGCGTTCAGCACGGCCGGTGCGGCCTCGCCGGCGGCGAGCGCCGCGTAGGCGAGGCCGAGGCACGGGAAGCGCTCGCGGTCCGGCGCCTCGAAGTCGAGACGCGCGGCCGCCGCCAGGTCGAGGCGCGCGAGATCGGCCAGCGGGCCGCCCGCGTCGAGCAGCGGCAGGCGCTCGGGCCACGCGAGCGCGACCGCGATCGGGGCCCGCATGTCGGGCACCCCGAGCTGGGCGAGCCAGGATCCGTCGTTCATCTCGACCAGGGAGTGCACGACCGACTGCGGGTGCACGACCACGTCCACCCGCTCGGGCGGCAGGTCGAAGAGCCAGCGCGCCTCGATCACCTCGAGCCCCTTGTTCATGAGCGTCGCCGAATCGATGCTGATCTTCGGGCCCATCGTCCAGTTCGGGTGGGCGAGCGCCTGCTCGACGCCGGCGGCCGCGATGCGGGCGGCGGGCCAGGTGCGGAACGGCCCCCCGGAGGCGGTCAGCACGATCCGGCGCAGGTCCTCGCGGCGCTGGCCGGCCAGCGCCTGGAAGATCGCGCTGTGCTCGCTGTCGACGGGCAGCAGGCGTACGCCGCGCGCCCGTGCCTCGCGCAGCACCAGCGCGCCGGCCATCACCAGCACCTCCTTGTTGGCGAGCGCGACGTCGCGGCCGGCGTGGATCGCCGCGAGCGTCGGGCGCAGCCCGACGGCGCCTACCAGCGCCGACATCACCAGGTCCGCGTCATGGACGGCGACCGCCTCGAGGCCCGCCTCGCCCCACTCGATCTTCGGCGCCTCGGCGCCGAGCGCTGCGCGCAGCGCGCCGGCCGCCTCGGCGTCGGCCACTGCCACGAGCTCGGGCCGCAGCCGGCGCACCTGCTCGGCGAGCTTCCCGACCCGGCGACCCGCGGCAAGGGCGCTCACGCGGAAGCGCTCCGGGAACGCCTCCGCCACGGCCAGCGTCCGCTCGCCGATGCTGCCGGTCGCACCGAGGACCACGAGCCGCTTCACGGCTCGCCCCCGCCGTCGCGGCGCACCTGCGCCGAGGTGAGCCCGTAGCGCCGCTCGCGGTTCTGGTAGGAGAGGATCGCCTCGACCAGGTCGTTCTTGCGGAAGTCCGGCCACATCACGTCCGTCACGTGGATCTCGGAGTAGGCGATCTGCCAGAGCAGGAAGTTCGAGATGCGCGACTCGCCGCCGGTGCGGATCAGCAGGTCCGGCTCGGGCAGGTCCGGCTGGTAGAGATAGGCTGCGAACACCTTCTCGTCGATCTGCTCGGGGTCGAGCTTGCCCTGCTCGGCCTCGCGGGCGATCCGGCGCGCGGCGTCGACGATCTCCGTGCGGCCTCCGTAGGAGAGTGCGAAGAGCACCACCATCTCGCTGTTGTCGCGGGTGCTGCAGATCGCATGGTCGAGCTTCGCCCGCACGGACGCCGGGAGCCGCTCGAGCCGGCCCATGGCGCGCAGGCGGATGCGGTTGCGCTGGAGCTCGGCGAGCTCGGCGTCGAGGTAGTGCTCGAGGAGCCCCATCAGCGCGTCGACCTCGCCCTTCGGGCGGTTCCAGTTCTCGGTCGAGAACGCGTACAGGGTGAGCTGGCCGACGCCGAGCTCGTGGGCTGCGCGGACCACGGCGCGCACCGATTCGATGCCCGCCCGGTGGCCCTCGATGCGATCGAGTCCGCGGCGCTCGGCCCAACGTCCGTTGCCATCCATGATGATGGCCACGTGACGCGGAACGGCGTCGGGTCGAATGCGCTCTTCCTGCATGGTGCGCCCCGTCAGACCTGCAGGATCTCCTGCTCCTTCTGGTCGGCCTGTCCGTCGATCTGCTTCACGAAGTCGTCGGTCAGGCCCTGGACCCGCTTCTCGGCCCGCGCCCGGTCGTCGCTCGGCAGATCCCCGTCCGCCTCCAGCTGCTTGAGCGCCGCGAGCGCCTCCCGGCGCGCCTCGCGCACGCCGAGCTTGTGGTGCTCGGAGGTCTTCTTGACGAGCTTCACCAGCTCCTTGCGCCGCTGCTCGGTGAGCGGCGGCACGGGGCAGCGGATCAGCTTGCCGTCGTTGTTCGGCGAGAGTCCCAGGTCCGAGGCCTGGATCGCCTTCTCGATCGCCGACAGCACGCCGCGGTCGAAGGGCGAGATCACGATCGTGCGGGGGTCGGGCGCGCTCAGGTTCGCGAGCTTGTTGAGCGGCGTGGGCGTGCCGTAGTAGTCCACCCGGATCCCGTCGAGGAGCGCCGGGTTGGCGCGCCCGGTACGGACCTTGCGCAGGTCCTCCTTCAGGTGATGGACCGACTTCTCCATCTCGTCCTTCGCGTGCGCGATCACGCCTTCGACGCCACCGGCCATCGCTGCTCCCCTCCTAGTCGCCGACGCGCGTGCCCACGCGCTCGCCGCACACGACCTTGCGGATGTTGCCGGGCACGGTCATGTCGAACACCACGATCGGCACCCGGTTCTCGCGACAGAGCTGGATCGCGGTCTGGTCCATGAACTGCAGGTTGCGCTGGATCGCCTCCTCGAAGGAGAGCCGCTCGTAGCGCGTCGCGGCGGCGTCCTTCTCGGGGTCGGCGCTGTACACGCCGTCGACCCGGGTCGCCTTCATGATGAGGTCGGCGTGGACCTCGGCCGCGCGCAGGGCGGCCGCGGTGTCGGTCGTGAAGTAGGGGTTGCCGGTGCCGGCCGCGAAGATCACGATGCGGCCCTTCTCGAGGTGCCGGATCGCGCGGCGGCGGATGTAGGGCTCCGCCACCTCCTGGATCTCGAGCGCGGAGAGCACCCGGGTCGGGACCTCCCCGGCGCGCTCGAGGGCGTCCTGGAGCGCCACGCCGTTGATGACGCCGGCCAGCATGCCCATGTAGTCGGCGGTGGCGCGGTCCATGCCCTGCGAGGCCGCCGACACGCCGCGGATGATGTTGCCGCCGCCGATCACGATCGCGATCTCGACGCCGAGCGCGTGGACGTCGCGGATCTCCTCGGCGATGCCCCGGATCACGCCCGGGGCGATCCCGAAGCCGTTCTCGCCGGCGAGGCCCTCGCCGGAGAGCTTGATCACGATCCGGCGATGGGCCGCCTTGCCGTCCCCGTCAGGAATGGCCGTCCGCCCCCAGCCGGAACCGCACGAAGGCGGTCACGGCCACCGGTCCCCCGAGCTCCTTGCCGCTGCGCTCGAGCAGCTCCCGGATCGTCCGGTCGGGGTCCTTCACGAAGGGCTGCTCGAGCAGCACCACCTCCGCGTAGAACTTGTTGACCCGGCCCTCGACGATCTTGTCGATCACCTTCTCGGGCTTGCCGCTCTGGGCGGCCTGCTTCATGAACAGCTCGCGCTCGCGCTGCACCAGATCGGCCGGCACGCCGGCGCGGTCGACCGCGACCGGCGAGGGATCGGCCGCCGCCACGTGCATGGCGACGTCCTTGGCGAGCGCCTCGGCACCCGCACCGCGCGCCGCGGTGGCGAGACCCACCAGGACCCCGAGCTTGCCGCCCGCGTGCACGTAGCCGCCCACGAGCCCACCCGGTACGGCGAGCCGCGCGACCCGCTTGAGCACCACGTTCTCTCCGAGCTTGCCGGCGGCGGCGGCGATCCGTGCCGCCACCGTCTCCCCCTCCAGCGCCGCGGCCGACAGGCCCTCGACCGTGCCGGCCCCGGCGTCGCGCGCGGCCGCCTCGGCCACCCCACGCGCGATGCGCTGGAAGTCGTCGGTGCGCGCCACGAAGTCGGTCTCGCAGCCGAGCTCGACGAGCGCGCCGGCCTCGCCCGCGAGCGCCAGCGCCACGGTGCCCTCGGCCGTCTCGCGGCCCTCGCGCTTGGCCGCCTTCGCGAGCCCGCGCTCGCGCAGCAGGGTGGTCGCCTTCTCGAGGTCGCCCGCTGCGTCCGCCAGGGCCTTCTTGCAGTCCATCATGCCCGCGCCGGTCCGGTCCCGCAGGTCCTTCACCGCCGCCGCCGAGATCTCCGCCACGCTCCGTTCTCCTCGTTGGCTCCGCCGGCGAGCCCGCGGGTTTCCCCCCGATGCGCCAGAGGGCTCGCGCCCGGTGGGCTCGGAGGGCCCGCGCGGCTAGGCGCCGTCGCTCTCGCTGGTTCCACCGGCCGACGCGGTGCCGCTCTCGCTGCGCTCGCCGCCGGCGCTGCGCGTGCCGCCGCGCCCGCCGCGGCCGGCGCCGCGCCCGCGCCGCGGCGGCTGCTTGATCTCCACGACCACGCGTCCGGTCGCCGGCCCCGCACCCTCCTCGGCGCGCCGGGCGCCCGAGTCCGCACTGGCCTCCGAGCGCACCCGCTCCTCGTGGAGCTGGGCGCCCTCGAGACAGGCCTCCGCCACGTGGTGGCAATAGAGCTGGATCGCCCGGGTCGCGTCGTCGTTGCCGGGGATCACGAAGTCGATCCCGTCCGGGTCGCAGTTGCTGTCCACCACCGCGACGATCGGGATGCCGAGGCGCTGTGCCTCCGACACCGCGATGTGCTCGCGCTTCACGTCGACGACGAACATCGCGGCGGGCAGCCGGTTCATCTCGCGCAGGCCGTCGAGGCCCTTGCGATGGCGGTCCGCCTCGCGCGAGATCCGCGAGCGCTCCTTCTTGCTGAGCTCGGCGGACTGCTCCTCGCTGCCGAGGATCTCGAGCAGCTCCTTGAAGCGGTCGAGCGATTTGCGGACGGTACGGAAGTTGGTGAGCGTGCCGCCGAGCCAGCGGTTGTTCACGAAGAGCTGGCTCGCGCGACCCGCCTCGGTCTGCACCGACGGCGCCGCCTGCCGCTTGGTGCCGACGAAGAGCACCTTGCCACCCTCGGCCGCCGTCTCGCGCACGAACTCGAGCGCCTCGCGGAAGCGCTCGAGGGTCTGGTCGAGGTCGAGGATGTGGACCCCGTTGCGCTCGCCGAAGATGAACGGCTTCATGCGCGGGTTCCAGCGATGGGTCTGGTGCCCGAAGTGGGCCCCCGCCTCGAGCAGCGAGCGCACGCTGAGCGGGGCCACCTGGAGGCCGTCGGCCATCGCGGCGGCCATCTCCGAGGGAGCGGCGGCCGGGCTCGGGAGGGGATTCGGGTCGGGGCTCGGGTGGGAGCCGGGCGTCACCGCGCCCGGCGGAGTGCTCTCCGCCATGCGGATCTCCTTTGCGGTTCGTCCTCCGCGCCGGCCCCGCCGGCGGACGGCCGCGCCGTCCGCCCGGTGGCAACGCCCGACCCCGCCGGCCGCGGGGGACGTGTCCTCCGCGGGGACCGGCAGCACCGCTCGGGCGAACCGGAGCGTGTGAAGTGGCCTTCGGATAGCAGAGCGGGTGGCCGAGCGTCAAACCCGGGCGAAATCGAAGGGTTGGCCTCAGGTGGTGTACTCGGCGTTGATGCGCACGTAGTCGTAGGAGAGGTCGCAGGTCCAGACCGTGGCGGCGTGGCGGCCGGCGCCGAGCTCCACCGCCACATCGACCTCCGGGGCGCGCAGCGCGCGCCCCGCCCGGGCCCGTGCCGCGGGGCCCGTGGAGGCGCCGGCGCGGAACACCGGCACCCCGCCGAGCCGGACCTCGGCCCGCGCGAGGCGGATCGCGATGCGGCCGGCGCCGATCGTCTGGAGGATGCGGCCCCAGTTCGGGTCGCCGCCGAAGAGCGCGGTCTTCACGAGCACCGAGTTGGCTACGCGCTTGGCGGCCCGCTCCGCCTCCGCCGCGCTGCGCGCGCCGGTGATGCGCACCGTGACGAGCCGGGTCGCGCCCTCGCCGTCGCGCGCGATCGCGCGGGCCAGCTCCTCGCACAGCTCGCCGAGCGCGCCCGCCAGCCGCTCGGCGCCGGCGCTCGCCGGGTCGCGCAGCAGCGGGTTCCCGGCGCGCCCGTTGGCGAGCAGCAGCACGGTGTCGCTGGTCGAGCCTTCGCCGTCGATCGTGACCCGGTTGTAGCTCCGGTTCGCCGCGCGCCGGAGCAGGCGCCGCAGCAGCGGGGGGGCGACCGCGGCGTCGGTGAGCAGGAAGGAGAGCATGGTGGCGACGTCGGGCTCGATCATGCCGGCGCCCTTGGCGATGCCGGCCAGGGTGACGGGCCGCCCGTCGATGCGCAGGCGCACGGCGGCGAGCTTGGGCACCGTGTCGGTCGTCATGATGGCGCGCGCGGCGTCCGGGAGGCCGTCGGCACGCAGCGCCCGCGCGGCCTGCGGGAGCCCGCGCTCGATCCGCGCGAGCGGCAGCGGCTGCCCGATCACGCCCGTCGAGGCGACCAGCACCTCGGCCGGCGCGCAGCCGAGCGCGCGCGCCGCCGCCGCGCTCATCGCCCGCGCGTCGGCGAGCCCGCGCGCCCCCATCGCCACGTTCGAGCAGCCGCTGTTCGCGACGACCGCGTGCGCGCGCCCGCGCCGCACCCGCTCGCGCGACAGCGCCACCGGCGCGCCCACCACCGTCGAGCGCGTGAACACGCCGGCGGCGGCGGCGGGCACCTCGCTCGCGATCAGCATCAGGTCGGGGCCGCGGCGCTTGATCCCGCAGCGGATGCCCGCCGCGCGGAAGCCCGGCACGACGCAGGAAGGTTTCATGGGCGGCAACGGATAGCGCCGGCCCTCAGGCTCCGCAGCAGCGCTTGAACTTCTTGCCGCTCCCGCACGGGCACGGGTCGTTGCGGCCCACCTTGGCGGCGGCCGCCGGCTTGCCGGCGGTCGGCATCGCCCGCGCGCGATCGCCGGCGAGGGGCGAGCCGAGCCCGGTGCGCGCGGGCCCGGCCGGCGCCGGTGCCGCGGCCGACAGCGCGGCGCCCGCCGGTGCCGGTGGCGCCGGCGCCGCGACCGTCCGGGCGGCCTGCTCGAGGCGCGCCTCGTCGATCCACACCTTGAAGACCTCCTCGGTCACCAGGGTGTCGATGCGCTGGTTCATCTCCTCGAAGAGCTCGAAGCCCTCGCGCGCGTACTCGACCTTCGGGTCGCGCTGGGCGTAGCCGCGGAAGCGGATGCCGTCACGCAGCGCGTCCATCCCGTAGAGGTGGTCCTTCCAGAGCCGGTCGAGGGTGCGCAGGAGCACGTCGCGCTCGAGCTGGCGGTGGCTGATCAGGCCCACCTGCGGGTAGCGCGCGCGCAGCGCGTCCCAGCGCTGCTCCTTCTCGGCGAGCGCCGCGAGCAGCCGGTCGAGCACCGCGCGGCCGAGCTCCTCGCGCTCGGGCAGTGAGCCGTCGGGCCTGCGGAACGGCGCCTGCGCGGGGTCGAAGGGCACCCCGTACTGGGCCTCGACGAGCCGGGCCAGCGCGGCCACCTGCTCGGGCTCCGGCTCGCCCTTGTCGGGCCAGTGGTCGCCGAGCTGCCCGACCAGCACGCCCTCGACCATGTCGAGGACCTCGTCGTGCACCTCCTCGCTCGCGAGCGCGACGCGGCGCCGGCCGTAGAAGGCCTGGCGCTGCTTGTTCATCACGTCGTCGTACTCGAGCAGGTGCTTGCGGACGTCGAAGTTGCGCGCCTCGACCTTCTTCTGGGCGTTCTCGATCGCGCGCGTCACCCAGCGGTGCTCGATCGCCTCGCCCTCCTCGAGCCCGAGCCGCTCCATCCAGCCCTGGATCCGCTCGGAGCCGAACAGGCGCAGCAGGTCGTCCTCGAGCGAAAGGTAGAAGCGGGTCGAGCCGGGGTCGCCCTGGCGGCCCGACCGGCCCCGCAGCTGGTTGTCGATGCGGCGGCTCTCGTGCCGCTCGGTGCCGATGATGTGGAGGCCGCCGGCCCCCACCACCTCCTCGCGCTCGGCCGCGCACAGGCTCTCGAAGTGCGCCTGCCAGTGCGCGAACTCGGCGTGGTTGCGGTCGTGCCCGCACTTGGCGAGCGCCAGGTACTCGGCGTTGCCGCCGAGCACGATGTCGGTGCCGCGGCCGGCCATGTTGGTCGAGATCGTGACGGCGCCCTTCGCGCCCGCCTGCGCGACGATCTCGGCCTCGCGCTCGTGGTGCTTCGCGTTCAACACGTTGTGCCGGACGCCGGCGCGCTTGAGCTTGGCCGAGAACATCTCGGAGGTCTCGATCGCGATCGTGCCGACCAGGACCGGCTGGCCCTTGGCATGGCGCTCCTGGATGTCCTGGATCACCGCGTCGAACTTCTCGCGCTTGCTCTTGTAGATGAGGTCGGCGAGGTCGTCGCGCACCAGCGGCCGGTTGCTCGGGATGACGAGGACCTCGAGGTCGTAGATCTTCGCGAACTCGGGCGCCTCGGTATCGGCGGTGCCGGTCATGCCCGAGAGCTTGTCGTACATGCGGAAGTAGTTCTGGAAGGTGATCGAGGCGAGGGTCTGGTTCTCGCTGCGGACCGCGATGCCCTCCTTGGCCTCCACCGCCTGGTGCAGGCCGTCGGACCAGCGCCGGCCCGGCATCAGCCGGCCGGTGAACTCGTCGACGATCACCACCTCGGGCTTGCCGTCCTCGCCCGGCTTCACGACGTAGTCGACGTCGATCTTCTTGAGCGCGTGGGCGGAGAGCGCCTGCTGGACCGCGTGGTTGAGCGGGAGCATCTCGGGGTCGTAGAGGTTGTCGATCCGCAGGAGCTGCTCGACCCGGTGCACGCCCTGCTCGGTGAGCGCCGCCACGTGGTCCTTCTCGTCGAACCAGAACTCGCCGGTCTCCTCGACGCCCTTGTTGACGTCGCCCTTGGTGCCGGCCACGAGCTGGCGCACCACGCGGTCGGCGATCGCGTAGACCTGGGTGTTCTCCTCCGACGGGCCCGAGATGATCAGCGGCGTGCGCGCCTCGTCGATCAGGATCGAGTCCACCTCGTCCACGATCGCGTAGTGCAGCTCGCGCTGTACGCAGTACTGGAGCGCGCGCTTCATGTTGTCGCGCAGGTAGTCGAAGCCGTACTCGTTGTTGGTGCCGTAGGTGATGTCGGCCCCGTAGGCGGCCTGGCGCTCGCTGTCCGAGAGGTCGTGGACGATCACGCCGACGTGGAGGCCGAGGAAGCGGTGCACCTGGCCCATCCACTCGGCGTCGCGCCGGGCCAGGTAGTCGTTCACGGTGACGATGTGCACGCCGCGGCCGGTGAGCGCGTTCAGGTAGGCGGGCAGCGTCGCGACCAGCGTCTTGCCCTCGCCGGTCTTCATCTCGGCGATCCGGCCCTCGTGGAGCGCCACGCCGCCGATCAGCTGGACGTCGTAGTGGCGCTGGCCGAGCGTGCGGCGGGCCGCCTCGCGCACGGTCGCGAAGGCCTCGGGCAGGAGCGCGTCGAGCGCCTCGCCGTTGGCGAGCCGCTCGCGGAAGCCGGCGGTGCGGGCCGCGAGCGCCGCGTCCGAGAGCCCGACGACGGTCTTCTCGAGCTGGTTCGCGCGCTCGACGAGCGGCACGATCCGCTTCAGCTCGCGGTCGTTCTTGGTCCCGAAGACCTTGCGGAGTGCGGACTGGAGCATGGATGGCCGGACGGCGTCTCCGGGGGCGGGATGCGCGACAGGCTAATGCACCCCCCTGGGGTGGGCAAACCGCATCGGGCACCGGAAGTCATCGTCCCGCCAGCGAGACGCGCCGCCCGCGCCCGCGATTCAGGGGGCTTCGCCCGCCGTCGCGAAGCCGGGCAGGCGCACGAGCAGGTGCAGGCGGCCGATCTGGATCTCGTCCCCGTCGCGGAGCCCCGCCCGCTCGCGGCGCTCGCCGTTCACGAGCGTCCCGTTCGTGCTGCGCAGGTCCTGCACGAAGAAGCCGCCGCCGTCGTAGCCGACCGCCGCGTGCGCGCGCGAGAGCGTCGGCTCGGCCAGCATCATCTCGGCGCTACGGCCGCGGCCGAGCACCAGCCACTCGCGGTCGATCGGGAGCTCGAGGCCCTCGTAGAAGCCGCCGAGCACCCGCACGTAGGCGCCGGCCGGCACCGGGCGGCCGACGCTGCGCTCGAGAAGCGGCTCGCCCTCCTCCATCGCCCGGCCCTCACCCTCCTGCATCGAGCAAGCGGATCGGACGGCCGGGCGCGAGGCTTTACCGCGGGGACGGCGGGGGCGCGCCGCGCGGGCGCCGGCCCGGCGTGCCGGGCTCCCGGTCGCTCGCGGGCGCTCCCGGGGGCTGCGCGCGCAGCAGCTCGCGGGCGTGCTGGCGGGTGGCCTCGGTGACACGCGCCCCGCCCGCCATCCGCGCCAGCTCCTCCACGCGGGCCCCGGCGTCGAGCGCCTCGACGGCGGCCACCGTGCGCCCGCCGCGCACCTCCTTGACGACACGGAGCTGCGTCGCCGCGAGCGCGGCCACCTGCGGCAGGTGGGTGATGCAGAGCACCTGGTGCTCGCTCGCGAGCTCGGCGAGCGCCTGCCCGACGCGCTCCGCGGTGCGGCCGCCGATCCCGGCGTCGACCTCGTCGAAGACCAGCACCATGCCGCCCTCGGTGCGGCGCAGGGCGCCCTGGATCGCGAGGAAGACGCGCGAGAGCTCGCCGCCCGAGGCGATCTGGCGCAGCGCGCGCGGCGCCTCCCCGCGGTTGGCCGAGAGCCGGAGCTCCGCCTGCTCGGCGCCGGTGGGCCCGCACGGGAGCCCCTCGCCGGCTGCGACCGGGAGCAGCGCCACCTCGACGCGCGCGTCCGGCATCTCGAGCCGGCGCAGGCGCTGCTCGACGTCGCGCGCGAGCCGCGCCGCCGCGGCCGCCCGCCCGCGGCCCAGCGCGGCCGCCTGCGCGGCCAGCGCGTCGTGCGCCGCCCGCAGCTCGGTCGCGAGCGCGGCCTCGCGCGCGTCGCCGCCCTCGGCCGCCGCGAGCTCGGCGCCGAGCGCCTCGCGCCGGGCCAGGATCTCGGCCTCGTCGCGCCCGTACTTGCGGCGCAGCCGCTCGAGCGTGGCGAGCCGCTCCTCGAGCTCGGCCCGCCGCCCGGGATCGACCTCGACCGCGTCGGCGTAGCGCTCGACCTCGCGCGCGAGGTCGGCCAGCTCGGCGTGGGCGCCGCGCGCGCGCTCGGCGAGCACGCCGAGGCGCGGATCGAAGCCGGCCGCGCCCTCGAGCCCGGCCGCCGCCGCGGCGACGAGATCGAGCGCCGCCGGCGCGTCGCCACCTCCGGTGTCCCCCGCCAGGCCCGCGGCCGCCGCGGCCGCGGCGGCGCGCAGCTCCTCGGCGTGGGCGAGCCGCACGTGCTCGGCCCCGAGCGCGTCGAGCTCCCCGGGCGCGAGCCCGGCGGCGTCGATCTCGCCGACCTGGAAGGCCAGGAAGTCGCGCCGGCGCGCGCGCTCGGCCTCGCCGGCCTCGAGCGCCGCGTGCTCGGCGCGCAGCGCGCGCAGGGCCTCGTAGCCGCGCGTGAGGGCGCTGCGCTCGGCCAGGAGCCCGCCGAAGGCGTCGAGCAGGAGGCCGTGGCTCTCGGGCCGGCGCAGGCGCTGGGACTCGTGCTGGCTCGAGATCTCGAGCCGCTCCCCGAAGAGCTCGGCGAGGACCGACACCGGAACGAGACGGCCCGCGACGCTCGCCCGGCTGCGCCCGGTGCGCGAGACGCTGCGCGCGACGATCAGCTCGCCGTCCTCGGCCTCGAGCCCGCGCTCGCGCAGCGCCGCCCCGAGCGCGGGGGCGCGGTCGGTGCGGAAGACCGCCTCGACCAGGGCCTCCTCGGCGCCCTCGCGCACCGCGCGGGCGTCGGCGCGCGCGCCGGCCAGGAGCGCGAGCGCGCCGAGCACGATCGACTTGCCCGCGCCGGTCTCGCCGGTGAGCGCGTTCAGGCCGGGCCCGAAGGCGATCTCGGCCGCCTCGACGATCGCGAGGTCCCGGATCCGCAGCCGCTCGATCACCGCTCCCCCCAGCGCAGCTTCGCGCGCAGCACGTCGAAGCGGCTGCGCTCGGGCGACACCAGCAGGAGCAGCGGGTGCTCGGAGCGCTCGACCCGCACGCGGTCGCCCGGGGCCAGCTCGACGCCCTCCTGCCCGTCCACCGTGAGGCGCGCGGGCGCGCCCACGCGGGGCGCGATCTCGAGCACGGCGGCATCCGGGACGACCAGCGGCCGCTGGCTCAGCGTGTGCGCGCAGATCGGGGTCAGCACGAAGGCGCCGAGCCCGGGCAGCAGGATCGGCCCGCCCGCGGAGAGCGAGTAGGCCGTCGAGCCGGTGGGGGTCGCCACGATCAGGCCGTCGGCGTGATAGGTGGTGACGAGCTGGCCGTCGGCGCGGGTCTCGATCTCGATCAGCCGCGCCAGCGAGGCGGCCACGACCGCGTCGTTGAGCGCGAGCCAGCGCCCGACGACGCGGTCTTCGCGCAGGTGCTCGACCGTGAGCCGCAGGCGCCGCTCGACGCGCATCTCCCCGGCGAGCGCACGCGCCAGGGCCGGCTCCATCTCGTCCACCGACACCTCGGCCAGGAAGCCGAGCGTGCCGAGGTTGATGCCGAGGATCGGGACCGCGCGCGCCTCGGCCGCGCGCGCCATCGAGAGCAGCGTCCCGTCGCCGCCCAGGACGACCAGCAGATCGGCGCGCCGGGCCAGCTCCGCCAGGCTGCAGGCGGGCGCGCCCACGGCGGCCGCGGCGGCCGGGCCGAAGAGCGCCGTCACCCCGCGCGGCGCCAGCCACTTCGCGAGCTCGCGGGCAGCGGCCTCGGCGCGCGGGACGCCGGGCTTGATCGCGACGCCGACGGTCTCGATCCGGGTGCCGGCCACGGAGGGATCCTCGCGGAGGTTCGTCGTCAGGCGTCTGCGTCCGGAGGCGGCGGGGCGGGCCGCTCCGGAGGTAGCGCATCGCCGGCCGGGAGGCGACGCTCCGCCCATGCCGGCCCGCGACGACGAGTCGCTCGCGCTCTTCCCTCCGGCGCCCGCCGCGCCCGGGCGGGCGGGCGAGGACGGCTCCGCGCCCGCGCGCGGCGCGACGGCGCCGCCGCCTCCCCTCGCCGACCGGATGCGCCCGCGCACGCTCGACGAGGTGGTGGGGCAGGACGAGCTCGTGGGCCCCGGCGCGCCGCTGCGCGCGCTCGCCGAGGCGGGCGCCCTGCCCTCGCTCCTCCTCTGGGGCCCGCCCGGCTGCGGCAAGACGACGCTCGCGCGGCTGCTCGCGGGCGATCCGGCCCGCCACCGCTTCGTCGCGCTCTCGGCGGTGACCGCGGGTGTCAAGGAGGTGCGCGCCGTCGTCGAGCAGGCCGCCCGCGACGCCCGCGCGGGCCGCCGCACGCTCCTCTTCCTCGACGAGATCCACCGCTTCAACCGCGCCCAGCAGGACGCCCTCCTGCCGCACGTCGAGCACGGGACCGTGACCCTCGTCGGCGCCACCACCGAGAACCCCTCCTTCGAGGTGATCGGCCCCCTGCTCTCGCGCTGTCGCGTCTTCGTGTTGCGGCCGCTCGCGAGCGGCGAGATCGAGGGGCTCCTGCGCCGCGCGCTGGCCGACCCGGAGCGCGGGCTCGGCGCGGCCGGCATCGAGGCCGACGCCGAGGCGCTCGGGGCCCTCGCGGCGCTCGCCGACGGCGACGCGCGCCGCGGCCTCGGGCTCCTCGAGGCGGCCGTGAGCCTCGCGCCGGGGCGCAGCGGCCGCCTCGACCTCGCGGCCGTGCGCGAGGCCGCCGGCCGCCGCCTGCTCCGCCACGACCGCGATCGCGACGCGCACTACGACGTGGTGTCGGCCTTCATCAAGAGCCTGCGCGCGAGCGACCCGGACGCGGCGCTCTACTGGGGGGCGCGCCTGCTCGAGGCCGGCGAGGATCCGCGCTTCGTGGCCCGCCGGCTCGTGATCTTCGCCTCCGAGGACGTCGGCAACGCCGAGCCGGCGGCGCTGCCGCTCGCGGTGGCGGCGCAGCAGGCGATCGAGCGGATCGGGATGCCCGAGGCGCGTATCCCCCTGGCCCAGGCGATCACCTTCCTCGCCTGCGCGCCGAAGAGCAACGCCGCGTACCGCGGGGGCGAGGCGGCGCTCGCGGCAGCGCGCGAGCACGGCACCCTGCCCGTCCCGCTCCACCTGCGCAACGCCCCGACCGCCCTGCTGCGCGCGCTCGGCCACGGGCGCGACTACCGCTACCCGCACGACGCGCCCGATGGCTTCGTCGCCGACCCCAACCTGCCCGCGCCGCTCCTCGGGGCGTGCTTCTACGAGCCGAAGGAGGTGGGCGCCGAGGAGGCCATCGCCCGGCGGCTCGCGGGCTGGCGCGCGCGCCGCGCGCGCGAAGGCGGGTAGGCGCGCCTACGCCTCGCCCGGGCCGGCCTGCCCCTCGCGGCGGGCGCGGAGGCCGAGCCAGACCGCCACCGCGCCGAGCACCAGGAAGGTGATCCGGTTGAACCAGAGCGTGTTCGGGCGGTCCAGGTACTGGTCGCTCACGAAGCCGTCGTAGCCGCACCAGAGCGCGAAGGCGCCGAGCATCAGCGGCAGGAACCAGGGGCTGTCGAAGGGGTTGCGCGGCTCCTCGTCCTCGTACTCCACGTCCTCGTGCGCTTCGCCCGCGCGCGCCTCGTCCGCGCGCTCGGGATCGTGCTGTGTCGGCTCCACCATCGGCTCTCGCGCCCCCCGTTGCACCGGCGGCTGGGTCTACCGCGCCCCGCGCTCGGCTGTCAAGCCCGGCGCGGCGCCCCGTCGGCGACCCGGTTGCGGCCGGCGTCCTTCGCCGCGTAGAGCGCGCCGTCGGCGCGCTCGACGAGCTGCTCGGCGCTGCCCGTGCGCTCGTCGAGCGCCGCCACGCCGATGCTGACCGTCACCGACACCGGCGCCGGGCCGCCCACGTCGATCGCGGTCTCCTCGATCGCCGCGCGCACGCGCTCGGCGAGCGCGACGGCGCCGGCACGCTCGGTCTGCGGCAGCACGACCAGGAACTCCTCGCCGCCGTAGCGCCCGGCGACGTCGGTGGAGCGCAGCGTCGCGCGCAGGGTGTCGGCGACCACCTGCAGCACCGCGTCGCCGACGCGGTGCCCGTGCGTGTCGTTGACGCGCTTGAAGTGGTCGAGGTCGAGGAGCAGGACGGCCAGCGGCGTGTGGTACCGGACTGCGCGCAGCACCTCGAGCGCCAGGAACTCGGTGGCGTAGCGGCGGTTGCGGAGCCCGGTCACCGGATCCGTGGTCGAGAGCCGGGCCAGCGTCGCGTTCTTCTCGCGCAGCTCGGCCTGGAGCCGGCGCAGCCGCAGGTGGAGGTCGAGGCGCGCGAGGAGCTCGGCCGCGTAGAAGGGCTTCTGCACGATGTCGCAGGCGCCCGCGCGCAGGAGCCGCGCCATCCGCTCGGGATCGCGCTGCGCGGTCAGGAACAGGAAGGGCATCTCCTCGCCCCCGCTGCGCGCGCGCTGCGCCGCGAGGAGCTTCTCGCCGTCGAGGCCCGGCATCTCGAGATCGCAGATCACCGCGTCGACCGGCTCCGCCAGGAGCACGCGCAGGCCCTCGATCCCGTCGCGCGCGGAGAGCACCTGCCCGTAGCGGCCCGCGGCCTCGAGCGCGCGGCGCAGCTCGTCGCGCGCGGCGGTCGAGTCGTCGATGATCAGGATCGAGGTCAAGCCGGCCTCCCCCGCTCGGCGCTTTCGGCCGGACGGCGGGCCGACTCGAGACGGGCTAGCGGAAGAGGGTCCGGGCCAGGGCCTGCCGGTACTCCTGGGTGAGCGGATGCTCCGGCCCCAGGGCGGTGAAGAGGTCGAGCATCGCGAGGCGGGCCGCGCCGTCCTCGTAGGCCGGATCGCGGCGCACCGCCTCGAGGAGGGTGCCCAGCGCCTCCTGGTGCCGGCCGCGGGCGGCCAGCAGCCGGCCGAGGGCCAGCCGGGGGGCCGGGGCTCCCGGATCGGCCTCGATCCGCCGGCGCAGCTCGTCCTCGTCGCCGCCCTCGCCCCCGACCCGGGTACGCAGCACGGCGGCGATCCGGTCGGCCTCCTCCGACCAGCGGGTCCCGGGGCCGATCCGCTCGAGCAGCGCGAGCGCCCCCTCGGCGTCGCCCGCCTCGCCGCGCAGCCGCCCGAGGCCGAGGAGCGCCCGCGCCTGGCGCGGGTCGAGGGCGAGCGCCTCCTGCCAGGCCGCCTCGGCGCCGGCGGGATCGCCCGCGGCCGCCCGCTCGTCGCCCGCAGCGGCCTTGCGGTCCGCCTCGCTCGGCAGGATCGACTCGACGAAGCGGCGCACCACGCTCTCGGGCTGGGCGCCCTCGAAGGCGCCCGCGAGCGCCCGCCCGCGGATCGCCTTCACGGCCGGGATGCTGCGGACCTGGAAGGCCTGCGCGAGGCCCGGGGCCTCGTCCACGTTGACGCGCGCGAGCACGAAGCCGCCCGCGTGCTCCTCGGCGAGCCGCTCGAGGATCGGCCCGAGCGTGCGGCAGGGCCCGCACCAGGGTGCCCAGAAGTCCACCACGACCGGCAACTCGTCCGAGCGCTCGAGCACCTCCCGCTCGAAGTCCGCATCGCCGACGTCCCGGATCCAGTCGCTCATCGTCCCGCCGCCCATCGTCCCGCGCTCGTCGCCCGGCGCCTGCAAGCCCCGGTGGGAGTCCGGGGCGAGCCAGAGAGTGCCGCACGAAGAGCGGAGAGGCCCGCGCGCCGGCTCGTGGTTCGCCCGGTCCTTCCGGAGGCACGTCCACGGCGTTCGCCACGCGAGGCGGCCCTAGCCCGGATTTCTCACCGACTGCCGGGTGAGCGTTGCAAGGGGGTTGTTGCGGGTGGTGGCGGCGGTCGTGAGGGGTATCGTGGCGGTGGGCGGGTGGGTGGCGAGCGCCTCGAAGGCGCGGCGGCCCGTACGGTGCTGCGTTTGCCGGCGCGCGGGCACACGTCGCCCTGTGCTGCCAAGTGGAGTTGGATCGAGGCGGACGGTCATCCGGGTCTCGTTGGCCATGGGCCCAGCGGATCGCGCGCTGACAGCAATGCTGTCAGCCTCGTGGTCGAGGTCTGCGCTGCGCTGCCCCCGGCGAAGTCGAGCCAGCTCCCGCCCCGGATGCCCCGGCACGAGCCGCCGCTCACGATCTGCTCGTTCCGCTCCCACGGACTCGCGCCAGAGCCGGCTGCAGCTACGACGCAGGGATCCGGGCGGACGGGACTCGAACCCGGAGGATGACGGCGAAGCATCGCTGGGGTTTCGTCACGGCGCGTCGTGGATCCCGTGTGGATCCAGCCGCTCCGGCTGCGCGACCCGGCGCCTGGAGCCGCCGTCCGCAGACTGCCGAAGGAAGGCGCGAGCGTGCGCGGGATCGAGCTATCTTCCCGGCCACCATGAACGAGATCCTCTTCCTCGTCGAGGAGGCGCCCGAGGGCGGCTTCACCGCGCGGGCGCTCGGCGCCGCCATCTTCACGGAAGCGGACACGCTGGAGGCGCTGCACGAGCGGGTTCGCGATGCCGTGCGGTGTCACTTCGAGGAGGCCACTGCACCCGCCCTGATCCGCCTGCACTTCGTCCGCGAGGAAGTGCTCCCGGCATGAGGCTGCCCCGGGACCTCTCGGGCCCGGCCCTCGCCCGCTCGCTACGGCGCCTCGGCTACGAGGTCACGCGACAGACGGGAGTCCCCTCCGCCTCACCACGCACACGGGTGGCGAGCACCACCTCACCATCCCGAACCACGACACGCTGCGCGTGGGCACCCTGGCCGCCGTCCTCGCCGAGGTCGCCCGGCACGCCGGCACGACGCGCGAAGCGATCGCGGAACAGCTCTTCGCGCAGCGCTGACCGAGCCCGCCGCCGCCCCCCGCGCGGCATCGGCCGCTGGCCCTTCAGCAGATCGGGAACTGCTCGACCCGCTCGAGCAGCCACTTCGCGAGGTCGTACCACTTGACGAGCAGCACCGGCGGATCGCTGGCGCGAGCCATGTGCGCGCTCCCCCCGAGGCGCGGGCCGCGCGGCTATGGCCGCGCGGCCCCGGACAAGGGTCCAAGGCCCAGAGATCAGAGGGTCCGCTTGCGGCGCTCCTGCCGCGCGGCCAGTCCCGCGAGTCCGATCATCACGAGCAGGCTCGTCCCGGGCTCGGGAACGAGACTCGCGACACGAAACCCGAGGCTGCCGCTCCCGAGGGGCGGGCTGGCGTGGTTCGGGGACGACGCGGCGAGGTTGCCGGCGTCGACGCTCCAGCCCCCGCCCCGGATGCCCCGGTCCGAGCCGCTCACGATCTGCTCGTTCCACTCCCAGACGTTCCCACCCTGGTCGAACGTCCCGTACGGGCTCGCCGAGCCCGTGTAGGCGCCCACGTCCGTCACGTTGGCAATGGCGTAGTAACAGTTCGCGGTGTTCGGCGTCGCCCCGGGCGCCGCGCACACCGTCTGCGTGTTCGTCCCGGCCGGGTAGTCGAAGTACGTCGCCGAGAGCCCGTCGTAGTACGCTGCCTTGTACCACTCGTTCTCGCTCGGCAGGAAGATGTTCGCGCCCAGGTTGCGCGTCACGGTGAGGCCATTGCTCGGCACCGGCGTCCCGCCGAGGAGCGTGTACGCGCCGGTCTCCGTGTCCGCGCTCCCCTGGCCGTTGTTCAGCCAGTTCGTGAAGCGCAGGCTGTCGTAGAACGACACCCAGTTCACCGGCTTGTCCGCGAAGCCGGGCTTCACCGCGTACGTGTAGCTGCCCGGGGAGCCGCTCCGGGTGATGCCGCCATAGGTCCCCGCCATGGCGGTGCTGTAGAGCGCCAGCGGATCCGACGCGGCCTTCGCGTTCAGGAACTCCGCATACTGCGCATTGGTGACCTCGTACTTCGAAATCTGGTACGAGTACGCGACCGAGCCGCAATTGGCTGCGTAACAGTTCGTGGCGGTGTCCGCGGCATTGCCCGGATCCCCCACCGTCACCCAGTCGATCGTCACCGCCGAGGCCGGAGTCGCGAGGAGCGCCACGCCAGCCAGCACGAAGAGCGAGCGCAAGAACGACACACGAGGCCGCATCTGCCAGTCCCCTTCCCAGGAGCGGCCGCGGGAGCGCGGCCGAGCGGTGTGCTTATACCCCTACCCCCCCTGGGGGGCAAGAGAAACCTGCGCAACGAACGCTTTTTCACGTAGCCCCCACGCGAACGGAAGCGCGCGACACACGTCCGAGCCTTCCGCGCCCCCAGCGAGCGGCTGGAGCTCGTGGAGGAACTCCGGGACCGCATCGCTGCCGGGTGTGAGCGCGAGCCGTTCCCGCTGGCGGTCCGACCGCGCGCCGAGGTCGATCTCGACGAGGCCTTCGGCTGGTACGAGGCGCAGCGACCTGGCCTCGGGGAGGCGTTCTTGCGCTCCGCGAGGGCGTGCTTCGCGCGCATGGCGCGGCATCCCGAAGCGCACCCCGAAGTGCAGAGGCGGGTGCGGCGAGCCTCGCTCCAGCGCTTCCCCTGCGGCGTCTTCTACGTCGTGAGGGAGGATCGGATCGACGGGCTGGCGGACGCGGCGAAATGGGGATCCGGTGCGGATCCAGGCCCCTTGATCCGCTCCGGAGATGATCGGCCAGAAACCATTCTGGTCCTCGGCGTATGACACCAACGCGATGCCAGTCAACCGCCGTTGCCCGCCTTCTAGGCGTTGGTCATCTCGCCTTGCTCGTGTCCAATACCTCGACGGTCGCCCCGAGCGCCGGATCCACGAAGTCCCCCGCGAGCTGCTCGCGTAGAGTGCGCTGCCTCCGGCCCACGAAGCCCCCGATGGCGTAGATCTTGCCGTCCGGCGTCGCCACGACCGCGTGGCCACGCCGCGCGTAGTTCATCGAGGGCCCGGTCTCCCAGGTATCGGTCACGGGGTCGTAGATCTCGACCACGGCCATCGGACGCGGGTGCGCATAGGAGGGGGCCCCGCCGACCACGTAGATCCGCCCGTCGGCGCCGAGGTCGGCGCCCATGGCCTGGCGCGGCGTGGGAAGCGACGCCCGCGCGCTCCAGGTGTTGGTCTTGGGGTCATACATCTCGACGGAGGCTAGGGAAGCGTTCGCCGCGGTGGCGTTCTCATCGGCGCGCCGGCGAAACGATTCGGCCGATTCTCCCTTCTCCTGCATCGTGCTCGGATCGGCTGCAGAGCCCCCGAAGACGAAGAGCCGGCCGCTTCGATCGATCGCAGCTGCATGAAGAAAGCGGGCCTCCCGCATAGGCGAGAGCTCCCGCCACGAGTTGTCACGAGCATTCCAGATCTCAACGGACTCATGTACACGGGGGCGGGCGGAAGCCCTCCGGTAGGGTCTGGCGAGGCCTCCAGTGATGTAGACGGTGCCGCGAGGAGACGTTGCAAGCGTGGGGGTATGACGGGACCAGCTCGGCCCGCTCGTCTTCCATGGCCACTCCCACGCTGGGACCCCCGGCTTCTTGCTGGGCGTCTTGAGCGCAACGTCGGGCGGACCCCAAGATCCCTTCCTGGGTTCGAATGGGACCCAGAGCCATCCGCCCGGCCACCGCGGCCGCCCCAATGGATCTGCTCGACCCATTGGAACCTCATGGGAAAGATCAGTCGTTGAAGTCACTTCCTCGAGAGAAATCTCTTCGTGTCTACGACCTTGCTCGTCGAACCATCCATGGCGAACCTGCCCCAGGGTCTTGAATTCCGGCTTGGGCAGTGCTGGGCCCCGAATCCAACTCTCGCGCTCCGGGTCGTAGATGACCAGAGAAGTGCCCGCGAGCCCGTGTCGATCCTCGCCATCCGCCCCCGTCACAGTGCCGCCGTAGACGTAGAGTCGCCCGTCGAGCCCAACACCGGCGAGATGAAAGCGTCGGGGTTCGGGCATTGGCGAGAGAGTTTGCCAAAGGTCACTGGAAGCCGAGGCGTGGGCTTCCAAGGACCCGAAGTACAAGATCAGGAGCAGCACTATGGACACGTATGGATCCGCTGAAGTTCATCAAGCTGTTCGACCTGCGCGGCGGTGGGAGCCGCTTGCGCTCGTCCCTCGGTCGAGCTGAGTGTACCGGTCGTGGCAACAAGGGTGAGAACCCGGCGTGCGTCGATCCCCGCCGCGGGTCGCTCCGCGAACCTAAGTCTTCCCTCTTCACGATCCTTGCCTCGGGAGTTCCCGTCGACAGGGAGGAGCGTGGTCGAATAGAGTTCAAGACTAGATGGGTCCGCTCCGGAGATGATCTGCCAGGAACCATTCTGGTCCTCGGCGTAAGAAACCAACGCGATGCCAGTCAAGCCGCCGTTAGCCGCCTTGTAGTCGAAGAAGAAGTCGGCCTCGATCAACCCGCGCTGAGTCAGCGTGGGGCAGTCGACAATCCGGACCCCAGGCGCCAGAGGCTGGTTCTCGACCAGGCCGGTTTCCCGAACCACCCAGTGGTCCTGCAGCACAGGCAGGATGTCCTCCCCCACGAAGGCCGTGATCCGCTGGTTGCCCTCCCCCTGCGCGGTCGCATCGGTGCCGGCCCGGAAGTGGTCGAACACTTGCTCGCTGGTGCGCCGACGGGTCAGGGCGGGCACCACTCGTCGATCGAAGGTGCTCTCACCATGGGCACTGGAGACCGGCACCACACTGTCGCTCTTCTGGAAGGGATCGACGAGATACCCGAGATCGAGATCAATGCCGTCTGCGAGGCGTCTGGTGGACTTCGTACCGGCGATGAGTGACGCCACCACGTGTGGGCTGCTGCGGCGGTCGTTGTTCAGCGCGCAAAGCGTCGGGTTGCCAGAGAGCGCGCACGGCACGGCATCGTCGTCGACGTAGTCCAGCAGATCGGCCGTACCAGGCGACCAGATGTTCAGGAGCGTCTCGATCGGAAGCCTGTAGGCAACCGACGACGCCACCGAGACCGCGAGCCGCAGCACCTGGAGTGCGCCGTGATGGGGTGACCCCATCGCGATCATCCGCTGGATGCGGCCTCGGCGGCCGCTGTCGCCGGGAATACTGATGGGTGGATCGGAATAGTAGGAACCCAGCTGGAAGCTCCGGTTCATGAGGCCGCCCATGCTGAAGCCGTAGGAATCGAAGGTCCGGAAGGCCTTGGGGTTGGTGAATGCACCCGGCGGTGCGAATGCATCGGTGACGAGCGGCTCTTCGGGCGTGCCCTCCGGAAACTGCTCGCGCAGGGCGCGGACGAGCCGTTGTCCGTTCTTGTCGATGCCGAGCCGCGAGTTGTAGGTGAGCCAGATCGGGCGATAGATCGCGTTCGTGCTCTCCACAAGGTCGCTCACGATCTGCCCATAGCGCGCCCCGTCAGGGCCCATGGGGTCCATGATGAGCGAGGCGTCGCGCAGGATCGCGAGTGGATCCCACCCGTGCGTCACGAGAAGTGGCCGCGAGTGGGTGTTGATGGCATAGAACGGAGCGCTGGGCTGCTGTTCGTTGAAGGGAGGGCGGTTGCTCAGATCGACGACTGCCACGGCCGGGTCGAACGACAGCGACCGGGCTACGCTGCTGACGATCAGGCGAAACGCATCGACCACGATGCCGCCGAGGTCGCCACCGGCCTGCGCGAGCAGCACCGGCCGCCGCGTCGTCTGGTACGCCACGACGTCCCGCCCCGTCTCCGTCTCTTCGAAGATCAACGCCGTAACGATGACGTTGTTGATGCGATCGACCGCGTGCAGGTACGGCACCATGCGCAGCGCCGTCCAGTCCGAGCCGGTGTGCAGATAGGGGAAGGCGCTCGCCTCCGCGGCGCTCGCGCCCGCGGCGAAGTCCTCGAAGTAGCGCGCCACCACGTAGACGGGCCCGGCAAGGAGCGGCTTGTCGCCGCCGCCCGGTGGCGCACCGATCAGGATCTCGATCTCGTCCGCGAGCGCGGTCACCGGCGGGAGGCCGAGCGCGGGGTCCGAGACCAGCGCCTCGCCCGGACCGGCCACGGGCGCCGGAGACTGGCGGATCGTGATGACGCCGTCGCCCGTGAGGCTGCCCGGTGGGATGTCGAGCCGCATGCGGCCGTCGGGCGTCTCGATCGAGCCGCCCTCTGCGGCTTCGATGAGGCCGCTGGCCTCGCTCGGATCGAAAGCCGTGCTCGCATCCAGGCGGAAGTCGAAGGTCGTGACGGTGGGCGTTGCGGCATCCACATCCGCATCGACGGGCGCAACCCGGCTCGCCGCCGGGTAACCGGCGGCCTCGATCGTGAGCCGCGCCAGGCCCGAGGCGACACCGGCGAATGCGTAGCTGCCGTCGGACGTGGAGGTCTCGCTGCGCCCGTCGGCGAGAGTGAGGACGGCCCCCGCGATCGGCGCGCTCGTCGCGGCGTCGAGCACGTGGCCAGCGAGGCCACCCACCTTCGGGCGCGGCGGGAGCACCGCGTCGAAGGTCGCGGTGGCCCCAGCGCTCACGGAGAAGCCCGTGCTCGCCTGCGGGAAGTGCTCGGGGCTGGTTGCCACGATCGTGTGCGCGCCGGCGGGCACGGCGAGCAGCCGATAGGTCCCGTCGCCGTCGGTCACGGCCGAGAGGAACGTGCTGCCCTCGATCCCCACCTCCGCGTACGCTACCGGCTCCCCGGTCGCGGCATCCGTCACGGTGCCCGCCACCTCGCCGAGGAGCGTCGGAGCCAAGCGGAAGTCGAGCGGGTCATCGCCGTTTGCGACGACGAGCGCGTCGAAACCCTGGGCCTCGTGGTCGGAGGCAGTCGCGGTCACGCGCACCACTGTCTCGGGCGGAAGGCCCTCGAGGATGAATCGACCGTCGGCGTCCGCGACTGTAGTCGCGCTCCCCGCCTGCAGCTCCGCACCGGCCAGCGGGCGGCCGGTCAGGGCGTCCACGACGGTGCCCTCGGCCTCTGTTCCGATCGTCAGCGAGCGTTCCGAGCTCTGCACGACGGGATAGGTGAGGTCGAGCTGCACGGGGTGGCCCGCAGCCCCCTGCGTCGCGGTGAACGTCACGAACTCCTCGAGGAAGGTCGGCTTTGCGAGGACGAGGCTCTGCGCCGTGCCCAGCGGAACGTCCATGAGCGTGAAGCGGCCCGCGCCGTCGCTCGTCGCCGTGCGCGAGGTGCCGAGCAGGCGCACAGTGACTCCCGGCTCGAGCTGGCCCGTGAGGCCGCTGCGAACCGTTCCGACGACGGTCACCGTGGTCCCGAGCGGCGAGAGCGTGGCATCGAGGGGCAGGACGACCGCAATCTCGTAGGGCGCGTCGAAGACGCGCGGGACGTAGCCATCCCGGCCCACGGTGATCGTGAAGGCGCCGATCGGTATGCCCCGCACGGCGAACGCGCCGGTGGCGTCGGTCGTGGCCGCGAGCGTGGCGCCCGTCGCGGTCACCGTGACGAGCGCGCCGGCAAGGGCCGCTCCCGTGGCTTCGTCCCGGATCGTGCCGCGCACGACGCTCGCCGCGGCACCGCCCGATACGCCGGACGCCACGAGCGGCACGTCGACCTCGATCGGAGCGGCCTCCTCGAAGGGAACCTCGAAGCTGCGCGTGACGAAGGCGTCCAGCGCCACGGTGACCGAGAAGGGGCCCGGCGGGATCGCCTCCACGAGGTACTTCCCGCTCGGCTCCGAGGTCGTCGTCAGGATCGTGCCGCCGCTGTCCACCGTGATCGCCGCCCCGCCGAGGCCTGCGCCCGTGTCCTCGTCGAAGACCCGGCCGCTCAGGCTGCTGCTTGCGAGCCCACCGCCGGCCCCCACCTCGAGTGCCGCGTCGAGAGTCCAGTCGACCGGGGCATCGAAGGGCACCTCGAACAACTGTGGCAGATAGCCCGCGCGTTCGAACGCCACGGTGAAGGGACCGGCCGGGATCGCCTCCACGACGTAGGCGCCGTCGAGATCGGTCGCGGTGACGAACTCCGTCGTGCCCGACGAAACCGTCACAGCGACCCCGGCAAGCGCCGATCCCGAGGTCCCGTCCGTGACGACGCCTTCCACGCGGCTGGTCGCGATGCCCGGCCCCGTGCCCGGGAGATCCTCGCTCGAAGTCCTCCAGGGAACGAGTGCGAAGTCGAGGCTCGTCACGCCTTGAGCAGCGATTGTCGCGGTGGCGGCACGGAACCCCTCCCGTTCGACCGTGATCTCGATGTCTCCAGCCTCGACCTCGGCTCGATACCGGCCTTCGGCGTCCGTGGCGACGATGAGCGTGATGCCGCTGACCGAGACTCGGACGAGCGCGCCGGCGACCGGCGCTCCCGTACGCAGATCCTCCACGACACCCGTGACCACAGCGCCGGCGGAGGCCGTCGAGTGCAACTCGAAGAGCAAGACCTGTGCTGCTCCGTCCGGGCCGTGGTAGGCGATCCGCATCTCGTTGCTGCCGGGTACAAGGGGAACGTCGGTGAAGGTCGCGCTCCCAGGGCCGAAGCCGACACCATCGAAGGCGGCGAGCCGGCGCCCGCCGGCGTACCAGGCATCGATGGTCACGTCGGTGAGAGCCTCCAAATGGATCGTAGTTCGCGACTCGGGAAGCGATGCCCCGTCGACGGGAGTAACGAGCGACACCGCTGAGAGGGCCCGCTCGAGCGTGAAGGTCTCCGTCGTCTCGTTCCCCGCCCTGTCTCGGAGCCGGAGGGTCAGCGGGTTGACACCCTCTGCAAGCGGGAAGCTCGGAAGATCGAACCGGTAGACGAAGGAGCGGAGCAGCACGTCGCTGAGCGAGCCGTCGAAGACGGCCGTGCCGCGGCGTCTCCCGCCCGGCCCCTCCAGCTCGACCGAGACCGGCTCGTCGACGAAGCCGACGAGGTCCGACGAATCGGCGACCGTCCGCGCCCCGTCGGGCGGCAGGACGAAGTGCAGGGAGGGCGGCTGGAAGTCGCCTTCGACCGTGATCGCTGCCGTCTGGCCGTACGGCGCCGCGATCGCCTCGATGCGGTTCGGGCCGGACCGCAGCGGTACGCTCGCGACGAAGCTGACCCCGTCCGGCTGCGGCGTCGCCGCGACGCCGTTGACCTGGACGTGGCTCGTACCGAGCGGCGCCTGCACCGTGACCGGCACGCTCGGCGTGTTGCGCACGGCGCCGTCGCCTGGGCTCGTGATCCGGATCGCTTCGGGCGACCCGAGCCGAAAGAGCGCGAACTCGAAGCTGCTGGGACCATTCCCGTCGTCGACGACGAGCGTTATGACGTTCGGGCCTGGCGCCAGCGAGACGGAGATCGCCTGCTCGGCGAGGCCCGCAGCGAAGGCCCGGCCATCCGCGACTCCGTTCACCGAGACGAGGGTGAGCGGGACCGCAAAATCGAGGCTCACGGCGAGCGTCGAGCCCACGACGGTCTGCCCATCGCGCAGCGACGCGAGTGAGACCAGTCGTCCGCTCGTGTCGACCGTGAAGCAGGTGAGATCCCCTTCGCTGTTGCCGGCCGCGTCGAGCGCGGTCACCGTGACGCACTGTCGCCCTTCGTCGACGGCGAGATCGCTCAGCACGAACCGTCCGTTCACGACCGGGACCGAGCCCGAGCCGATCACGCCGATCTCGTCGTTGAAAAGGAAGTAGCGGGCTCGACCGAACAGGTGTACGTCATCCGACGCAGTGCCGGAGATCGTGACCGCATTGGCGCGAACGACCGACCCGGAGACGGGCTTGGCGATCTCGACGGCGGGAAGGCCGGTCTCGATGCGGATCGGCAAGGCGCCCACGGCGCCCGTGTCGGTTTCGACTCGCACCACGACCTCACCGGGGGTAGGCATGGTCTCCGGTTCGAACGAGAAGTCGAGCTCGGCGTAGTACCGTGCGTCGAAGCCGACGGGCAGGATGTCCGGGATCAACGTCGGATCGAGCTGGCCGAACTGGAAGACGAAGTCGTCAGGCAGCAGCTCGATCGGCTCCAGCAGAATCTGGTCGTCGACCTGCTCGTCGTTCTGGAAGACCGTGAGAGAGCCGGGATCCTCCGTGAATGCGAATACGTGTCCGTCGCCATAGGTATGCTGGATCCGGTCTATCGCAGGCGTGAACTCTTCCGGTGGGAACCCGAGGAAGCCGAGCGTCTCTCCGAACTGCTCGACAGTCTCTGCGATGAGAGGGATCGGCTCGCCATCGCCGAGGAAGGGGTATCTCTCCTCCCGAACGAACACCAGCCGGACGACTCCTGCGGCGCCATCCTCGCGCGTGACCCGCGCCGTGTCCTCTCCACCCGCTCCGTAGACGTCGATGGCGCGCGCCGTGAGCAGATTGGAACCCAGGTCGAGCGGGACGTCGCGCGCGACGAAGCGTCCGGCATGCCCCACGGCGGCAACGCGCCCATTCACGTCCACAAGGGCCGCTGGATCGTCGACGAAGCCCTCGACGTCGGTCTGCGGGAAGCGAACCACGCTGCCGTCCGCAGGCGTCGTGATGACCACACGAGGCGGCGCGTTGTACGTGACGACCGTCTCCGCCTGCGCCGAATCCGCACCGCGCGTTGCGACTGCGACGAGCGTGTTCTCGCCCTCGACGAGTGCGACGCCCGGCGCCACGTACCGATTCCCAGTCACGATCGCGGTCGCACCGCCGACAGCGACCGCGGCGGCTCCGTCGCTCACCCAACCCGCCACGGCAACCAAGGGAGAGGAGACGAGCGCACCGCTCGGCGGCGAATCGATCGTGATCGAGAGCGGCGGTGCGGCCTCCGTCCGAGTGCCCGCGACGGATGCGCTGGCCGTGCCGAAGGTGTTCGAGGCCGTCGCGGCGATCGTGTTGGTTCCGACGGAGAGGGGAACCGTCGCGGAGAAAGTCCCGGCCGCGACCGAGGCTGGCACGGATCCCACAACGACCGTCAGGGGCTCACTCCCGCTGACCTGCCCCGTCACGACGATCTCGGCCTCGGCCGTCGTGAACCCTGAGGGAGGAGCTGTGATCGAGATGGTTGGCGGAGCGCCGCGCTCGACCGAGGTCGCGTCCGACCCGCTGTGGCCGGCGGCGTCAGTCGCCACGGCTGAGATGGGGTTTCCGCCCATCTCGAGCGGAACCTCGGCGGCGAAGGCCCCGTTGGCAAGGGGAGCGGCGACCCCGTTCAGCGTGAAGCTCGTGATCAGGCCCGCGTCCACGACCGTCCCCGTGACGGTCACCGTCGCGGCTGCTGTGAGCGTCCCATCTGGCGGGCTCGTGATCGTGACGACGGGCGGCGTCGTGTCGACCGTGATCGCAACCGCGTCGCTCGCGCTGCCGGAGGCGTTCGTCGCCGAGGCGGTGAGCGTGTGGGCGCCGTCGAGAAGGGCCAGGGTGACGCCAAAGCTCGGGCCAGAGAGCGTGGCGGCGATGCCGTTGACGGCTACGGCCACCGGTGCCGTGCCCGTGAAGCTGCCCGAGACCGGAACCTCGCTGGCGGCGAGAAGCGCCCCGTCGGTCGGCGCCGCGATCGCGACTGTGGGCGCCTGGCCCGCGGGCGGCTGGCTCGCGGCGATGCCGATCTTCGCCGACCCCTCCGGGCCGCTCGTCCCCTGGATCCGCACGCCGAGGCGCCAGCCCTGGGTGGTGGCGTCGGCGAGGCTCGCGGCCGTGAGACCCGGCGCCGTGAGGCGAAACGAGGCGGCCTCGATCGCCCCGCCGCCGCTCCCCGCCTGTCCGAAGCGCGCGCCCCAGTCCCAGGTCTTGACCGGCGACATCACGTTGCCGCCGCCCACCTTCCAGACCTGGTTCGGTGCGGCCTACCACTGGGTCACGACGCCCGTGGCATCCGCCACCGCGAGAGCGCCAGCCAGGCTCTCGGGCGACACATTGCCGAAGAGCCCCAAGAGATCACCGGCTCCCGCCGGGATCGACACCGAAACGTCGACAGCGTCGCCTTCCGGCGCGTCCGCCAGCGTGACCGTGACGGGCACCGAGTCGCCCGCGATTGGCGTGCTCGCTTCGAAAGAGAAGGTTGCGGCGCTCGCTGGAGCGACAGCTCCGAACAGCAGGAGTGCGAGCCACGACGGGGCTGCCGACCGGCTTCCCATCCGACGCAGCATTCTCATCCGGCGCAACACAGGAGCGCATCTCGGGCCCATGCCGCGCGCACCCTACCACGAATCGGGGGGCGCTCGACTGATCCAAATTTTCGCCAAGGAACGGGAGAGCTGTTGCAGCAAGCCGCGCTCGGCGCGTACGATGCGCGTGCAATGCAGCGCACGCTCTCGACACTGCTCGGGGCCGGCTGGCTCGCCAGCCTCGCTCCGTCTTCGGCCGGCGCCGCCTGCTGCGAGCTCTGGAAGATCGATTCCGATCCGGCCGTCGCCCAGATCCGCGCCTGCGACCCGGCTGCCGCCGAACCATGCGCCACCTGGATCTTCGAGGGCACGCTGACACCCGGGCAGACCGCCCCCGTCTGCGTCGCCAGCGAGGAGCTCCGCTACGAGGAGTGGGACGCGGCGCGCGGCGCCTGGAGCCCGCCGGTCGAGGCGCGCTGTGAAGAAAGCGGGACGGTCGAGCTCTGATCGGACGCGCCCACGCCCGCCAGCAGCGCCGCATCCTGGGCGGAGGATTCCTCCGCCACGACGTGGGTACTCCCTCGAATTCCTGAAGAGGCGCGGCGATTTCCAGGAATTCCTCCGCCCCTTATCTTGCTGTCGCGGGTGATGCATCACAGCTCGCACCTCTTCGGTCCTCTGCTCGCCAACCGACCACGCACTCGAGCCGCGCCGGCGCGCCCCGCCGCGCTTCCGAGGTGCTGCATTCCCGTTGCCGTTGATCCATCCAAAGCGCTGCCAGAACCTGCCGTCCCGGCGCCGGCGAAGCGACGCTGGGCTTGCCGCTCCTCGGGCCCGGCGGCACCCTCCTCGACATGACCAAGGCCGCCCTCCAAGAGGAACTCCTCAAGCTCACGCTGGTCGAGCGACTGGAGCTCGTGGAAGAGCTCTGGGACAGCATCGCCGCCGAGTGCGAGCGCGAGCCCCTCTCCCTGACCGCCGAGCAGCGCGAGGACCTGGAGCGGAGGCTGGCCGAGGCGGACGCGGACCCGGCAGGTGGAGCGCCCTGGGAAGAGGTGCTGGAGCGCATTCGGCAACGTCCGAGGTGACGCGCCCGCTGACGGTCCGGTCGCGGGCCGAGGCCGATCTCGACGAGGCGTTCGGCTGGTACGAGGCGCAGGTGCCCGGGCTCGGAGAGGCTTTCCTGCGCTCCGTCACGGCGTGCTTCGTGCGCATTGCCCGGCATGCCGAGGCGTACCCTCAGGTGCAGGGCCAGGTCCGGCGAGCCGCGCTCCGGCGCTTCCCGTACGGCGTCTTCTACGTCGTGAGGGAGGACCGGATCGACGTGCTGGCGGTGTACCACGGCCGCCGACGACCGCGAGTCTTCGACCCTTAGCTGACCGCGCCGAGGCGGAGTTGGCGTGGCCCACCTTTGGCCCACAAGCCGCAGGATGGGCCACGAAATGCCGAGCACCGGCGGGCGGTCCTGGAGAAGTGGACCGCTCTTTGTCCTGCTGTCGCATGTTGGTGGATGCCTGATCCCTCCTCGCATCGCTGCCGCCGTGTCGCCGCTGCTGCACCGGAGTCGCCGCCAATCCGCCGTCGACTCGCCGGCGCGCGTGCCGTGAAGCTGCGGTGCGTACACCGGAGCGGCGGTCCGCCGGCAGCTCGCCTGCACACGGACGGGCGCTCCACTGACGCTCCGTAGCAAGGGCGCGGCACGGTTGAGGTAGGCTGGCTGCGCCAAGACGGGCGCTGCCCGCGTGGGGATCGAGCATGGATCACGACACCGACCGGATCGACGACGCCGTTCTCGCGCTCCTCTACCTCACGAGCTTCGAGGAGCACGGGGTGCAGCGCGCCTGGAAGAGTCACGACTGGGACGCACTGAATCGGCTGCACGAGCGCGGGCTGATCGGCAACCCGAGGAGCACGGCAAAGTCGGTAGTGCTGACCGAGGAAGGCGCGGCTCGGTCGCGCGAGCTCTTCGAGCGACTGTTCGCAAAGGCGCCGTAGTCGCGCCCCGCGGCGCGCGCGCCGGCCCCTGACGTCGGCGCGTTGGCGGCGCCTGGTTGCCGGCACGCCTCCAAGCGACCGGCTGCGCCACGCCCCGGCGAAGCTGCACGCCACGCGCGGCTCGCTTCCGCCGGCACGGCGCTTGCTCCATCCCCTTCCCGTCGCCCCCTCCGGATGGCCCGGAGGACCCATGGGCGCACCGCTCCTTCCGGCCGGCGACACTTCCGCCCGCGCCTGTGGTATGCGATGGGACGTGGCCGAGGGGCTCGGAAAGGTCCGCTGCCGGCGCGCGAGGGACGGCCAGCTCCGCTGGTACATCGACTTCGGACGGCGCGGGAAGCTCTACAGCGCGCGCGGCACGCGCTTCAAGGACCGCGCGATGGCCGAGCACTTCCTGGCGTCGATCCGGGTCCAGGTGGCGGAGGGTCTGGACGCCGCGCGCGATCGAGCGGCTGATGCCGGAGACGTCGCGCGCGCACCGCGTCGAGCGGTGGCTCGACCGCTGGCTCGAGATCATGCGGGAGCGTACCGCCATGGGGGAGCGCTCGCCGACCTACCTGCGCGAGCTCGAGCGCTGGGCGAAGCCCGGCGGACACTTCGATTGGTGGCGCGGGAAGAGCATCTACGAGATCCGCGCCGGCGCGGTCGAGGACTGGTCGCACTGGCTCGCGAAGCGCGGGATCGCGGCCAAGACGCGCCGCAACGTGCTGGGCGGGCTCCGCTCGTTCGTGACCTGGCTCAAGCGGCGCGAGCTGATCGACACGATCCCGAGCTTTCCGGAGGTCCCCGTCGACGAATATGCCCCGAGGCTGATCTCCGCGCGCGTGCAGCGCGGGATCCTCGAGGAGATCGCCTGGGACCGTCGCGGCGCGTTCCTGGCGGCGCGCCTCGGCATCCGTCCCGGCGAGATTCGCGCCGCCGACGTGACCGACTACCGGGTCATCGAGGACGTCCCGGGTCTCACGATCTCCCGCGCCGTGAAGGGCCCTAACGCCAACGCGCCGACCCACGGCACCAAGGGCCGCAACGCGGCCTGGATCCCGGTGGACGAGGAGCTTCAGCGCTGGATCGAGTGGCGGCTCTTCCAGCTCTCAAAGGAGGGGATGCTCCGCCAACGCATCGCCCTCTTCCCGAACCCGACGGCTCGCAACCGCGACAGGCGCTGGATCGCCAACGCGCTGCGCGAGGAGTGGAACCGGGCCGCCGCTCGGGTGGGCGTGCGGGTCCGGATGTACGAGGGCACGAAGCATTCGAGCGCCACGGCCTGGCTGGCCCAGGGCTCCTCTCTCCAGATGATCCAGCGCATGCTGCGCCATGCGGATAGCCGGTCGACGGAGCGCTACGCGAAGCTCGGCGACCTAGCGCTGGTGGACGTGATCCGACCGCGGAACCGACCGAATGTGGATCCGCTGTGGATCCGCGGCGAAACCGGCTTCGCAAACCCCACGATCGGCAAGGGAAACTGGCGGGGCGGACGGGACTCGAACCCGCAACTTCCGGCGTGACAGGCCGGTGCTCTAACCGATTGAACTACCGCCCCGGAATCCAGGCGCCGAGCGGCGGTTGGGTAGCCGATCCGGGGGGGGCCTGCAAAAGGTCTACGGCGAGCCGTGGGGGCCCGGTGGGCTGCGCTCGCCGGCGCCGCGCTGCGTGGCGCCGCGGCGCGCGGCGCCTCAGCTCGGCTTGCCGGCCGCCGCCGCGGCGGCCTGCATCTGGATCGCCTGCATCTGCATGAGGAGCGTCATGTCGCCGGCGATCTGGATGCGGCCGGACAGGAAGGCCTGCATCGGGTCGAGCGTGCCGCGCTCGAGGGCGTCGGCGTCCTCGGCGGTGATGGTGACGGTGGTGGTGGGCTCCGCGGGGATCGGGCCGGGGCCGAGCTTGAAGGCGACCACCCAGTCCCCGCCCGGGCCGCCGCCGACCACCATCCGGATGACGCCGCGCAGGGCCTGGAGCTGCTGGAGCGCGCCCGCCCCCATGCCGCCCGCGGCGCCGCCCCCGGCGCCCGGCTCGAAGAGCGCGCGCGACTGCTTGCCGAAGGCGCCGCCGCGCCCCTCCCAGAGCGCGCCGCGCCAGTCCTCGACGCTCTGGAGGATCGCGAACGCGGCGTCCTCGACGGAGCCCGGCGCGACGCTCATCGCGCCGCCTCCGAGCTGGATGCGCCACTCGCCGCCGCCCGCGCCGTCGAGCTTCACGCCGAGCGTCACCTCGACCTGCTTCGCCTCGGCGGGGAGCTCGGCGCCCTGGTAGGCGCGGGGGACGTGGACCTCGAAGAACTCCTGGGCGGACGTGCCGGCGGGGGGAAGCGGCGACATGGCGGGCGGGACCTCCGGAGGGCGCCCACGGGCGCGGGCGCGAGCGTACCGCCGCGCCCGGCGCCGGGCGACTGGTGGGCGCGGACGGGATCGAACCGCCGACCTCCTGGGTGTAAGCCAGGCGCTCTCCCGGCTGAGCTACACGCCCCGAACTGCTTGCCGCCTGCGGCCCCGCGCCCGCGCGCGGCCCCTGCCCTCAGTTCACGCCCGCGCTCGGCATGTCGGCCTCGGGCGCGTGCGCGGGCGGCGGCTCGTAGATCTCCTCGAGCGCGTGGTCGCCGGCGTGCAGGAAGCGGCCGGGCTCCTCGACCGCGAGCGCGCGCGCGAGCACCTCGTCCATGTGCTCGACCCGCTCGATGCGCAGGCCCCGCAGCACGTCGGCGGGGATCTCCTTCAGGTCCTTCTCGTTGTCCTTCGGGATCACGACGGTGTCGATCCCGCCGCGGTGCGCCGCGATCAGCTTCTCCTTGAGCCCGCCGATCGGGAGCACGCGGCCGCGCAGCGTGATCTCGCCCGTCATCGCCACGTTGGCGCGGACCGGCACGCGGGTGAGCGCCGAGGCGATCGTGGTCGCGATCGTGATCCCGGCCGAGGGCCCGTCCTTCGGGGTCGCGCCCTCCGGGACGTGGACGTGGATGTCGACCTTCGAGTAGAAGTCGCGCGCCAGGCCGAGCTGCTTGGCCCGCGAGCGCACGTAGGACATCGCCGCGTTGGCGGACTCCTGCATCACCTCGCCGAGCCGGCCGGTGATCTGGAGCTTGCCCTTGCCGGGGGTCACCGAGACCTCGGTCTGGAGCAGCTCGCCGCCGGTCTCGGTGAAGGCGAGGCCGGTGCAGACGCCGATCCGGTCCTCCTGCTCCTTGCGGCCGAAGCGGTACTTCGCGACGCCGAGCAGCTTGCGCACGGCAGCGGGGGTGATGCGGCGGCGCTTCGCCTTCTCGGCGCCCTCCTTCACCACCTCGCGCGCCACCTTGCGGCACACCGAGGCGATCTCGCGCTCGAGGCCGCGCACGCCGGACTCGCGCGTGTAGTGGCGGATCACCTCGAGGAGGCCCGCGTCGGTGAACTCCACGTGGCGCGCCTCGAGCCCGTTGGCCTCGATCACCTTCGGCACCAGGAAGTTGCGCGCGATCTGCAGCTTCTCCGACTCGATGTAGCCGGGGATCTGGATGATCTCCATGCGGTCCTGGAGCGGGCGCGGGATCTGGTGCAGCACGTTCGCGGTGCAGACGAACATCACCCGCGAGAGGTCGTAGTCGAGGTCGAGGTAGTGGTCGCCGAAGGTGTGGTTCTGCTCGGGGTCGAGCACCTCCAGCAGCGCCGCCGAGGGGTCGCCGCGGAAGTCCATCGACATCTTGTCGACCTCGTCGAGCAGGAAGACGGGATTCGAGGAGCCCGCCTTGCGCAGCGACTGGATCACCTTGCCCGGCAGCGCGCCGATGTAGGTGCGGCGGTGGCCGCGGATCTCGGCCTCGTCGCGCACGCCGCCGAGCGAGACGCGCACGAAGTCGCGCCCGGTCGCGCGCGCGATCGACTTGCCGAGCGAGGTCTTGCCGACGCCGGGCGGGCCGACCAGGCACAGGATCGGGCCCTTCATGCGCTCGACGAGCGTCTGCACCGCCAGGTACTCGAGGATCCGCTCCTTCGGCTTCTCGAGCCCGTAGTGGTCCTCTTCGAGCACCCGCTCGGCCTCGACGATGTCCTTCTTCTCGTCCTTGTACTCGTTCCAGGGCAGCGCCAGGATCCAGTCCACGTAGTTGCGCACGACGGTCGCCTCGGCGCTCATCGGCGACATCATCTTGAGCTTGCGGATCTCCTTCTTGGCGCGCGCCAGCGTCTCCTTCGGCAGCTTCTTCTTGGCCAGCGCCGCCTCCAGCTCCTGGATCTCGCTCTTGAACTCGTCGCGCTCGCCGAGCTCCTTCTGGATCGCCCGCATCTGCTCGTTGAGGTAGTACTCCTTCTGCGAGCGCTCCATCTGCTTCTTCACGCGCGAGCGGATCTTGCCCTCGACCTCGAGCACCTCGATCTCGGCCTGCATCAGGCCGAGCACCTCTTCGAGGCGCTCGCCGGGCGCCTCGATCTCGAGCAGCCGCTGGCGCTCCTCGAGCTTCAGGGCGAGGTGCGCCGCCACCGTGTCCGCCAGCCGCCCCGGCGCCAGGATCTGGCCGGCAGCGGTCAGGATCTCGGGCGGGACCTTGCGGTTGAGCTTCACGTACTTCTCGAAGCCCGCGCGCACCGTGCGCATCAGCGCCTCGGCCTGGGGGCTGCGCGCGTCGGGCTCCTCGAGCGCCTCGATCGCGCAGGCGAAGAAGGGCTGCGCCTGGCGGAAGTGGACGATCCGCGCGCGCTGGCGCCCCTCGACCAGCACCTTCACGGTGCCGTCGGGGAGCCGCAGGTGCTGGAGCACCGCGCCGACGGTGCCGATCTCGAAGAGGTCACCCTCGCCCGGGTCGTCGAGCGCCACCTGGCGCTGCGCGACGAGCAGGAGCTCGCGCTCCCCGTTGCTCGCCTCCTCGAGCGCCGCGATCGACCGGGCGCGCCCCACGAAGAGCGGCACCACCATGTGCGGGAAGACCACGATGTCCCGCAGCGGGAGCAGCGGCAGGACGCGCTCGGCCGGGCGCGGGCGCCGCGGGTCGTCGTCGTCGCTGCGGAAGATGCCCATCGGCGCTACGCCGACTCGGCCTCGCGCTTGAGCGCGAGGATCGGCTCGGCTCCCTGCTCGACCACCTCCTCGCTGACGACGACCTCCTCCACGTCCTCGCGCGAGGGCACGTCGTACATCAGCTCGAGCATGATCGTCTCCATGATCGCGCGCAGGCCGCGGGCGCCGGACTTGCGGGCAAGCGCCTGGCGCGCCATCGCCTGGAGCGCGCCGTCCGTGAAGCGCAGCCGCACCTCCTCGAACTCGAAGAGCTTCTGGTACTGCTTGGTGAGCGCGTTGCGCGGATCGGTCAGGATCGAGACGAGCGCCCGCTCGTCGAGCTCCTCGAGGGTCGCGATCACCGGCAGGCGCCCGATGAACTCGGGGATCATCCCGAACTTGAGGAGATCCTCGGGCTGGCACGCGCGCAGCACGTCGCCGAGGCGCTTCTTGCCGTCCCCCGTGGACACCGCCGCCCCGAAGCCCATCCCCTTCACGCCGATCCGCTGCTCGATGATCTTCTCGAGCCCGCAGAAGGCGCCGCCGCAGATGAAGAGGATGTTGGTGGTGTCGATCTGGAGGAATTCCTGCTGCGGGTGCTTGCGCCCGCCCTTGGGCGGGACGTTCGCGGTGGTGCCCTCGATGATCTTGAGCAGCGCCTGCTGGACGCCCTCGCCCGACACGTCGCGGGTGATCGAGGGGTTCTCGCTCTTGCGCGCGATCTTGTCGATCTCGTCGATGTAGACGATCCCGCGCTGGGCGCGCTCGACGTCGTAGTTCGCGGCCTGGAGCAGGTTCAGGATGATGTTCTCGACGTCCTCGCCGACGTAGCCGGCCTCGGTGAGGGTGGTGGCGTCGGCGATCGTGAAGGGGACGTCCAGGATCTTGGCCAGGGTCTGGGCCAGCAGGGTCTTGCCGCAGCCGGTCGGCCCGAGCAGCAGGATGTTCGACTTCTGGAGCTCGACGTCGCCGACGAAGGCCTGGCTCTCGATGCGCCGGTAGTGGTTGTGCACCGCCACCGACAGGATCTTCTTGGCCCGGTCCTGCCCGATCACGTAGTCGTCGAGGATCTTCTTGATGTCGCGGGGCTTGGGGACCTTCGAGGTGTGCTCGGCGACCTCCTCGCGGCCGTACTCCTCCGCGATGATGTCGTTGCACAGCTCGATGCACTCGTCGCAGATGTAGACCGTGGGGCCCGCGATCAGCTTCTTGACCTCCCGCTGGCTCTTGCCGCAGAAGGAACAAGACAGGTTCGCGTTGTCGTCCCGCTTCTTCACGATCTCCGGCCCTTCGTGCTCGAGCGCTTCACGATCGTACGGCCTCGTCTCCCGGCGAGCGCCGCGTCACCACCTGGTCGATGACGCCGTAGGCGAGCGCCTCTTCACCGGAGAGATAGTAATCGCGCTCGGTGTCCTTGGCGATCTGCTCCACCGACTTGCCGACGTGCTCGGCCAGGATCTCGTTCATGCGCTGGCGGAGCTTCAGGATCTCGCGCGCCTGGATGTCCACGTCGGTTGCCTGCCCCTGGAACCCACCCATCGGCTGGTGGATCATGATCCGTGAGTTCGGCAGCGCCATCCGCTTGCCCGGGGCGCCCGCGGCGAGCAGCCAGGCCCCCATCGAGGCAGCCTGCCCCAGGCAGATCGTGGCCACCTCGGGCCGCACGTACTGCATCGTATCGTAGATGGCCATCCCGGCCGTGACGGACCCCCCGGGTGAGTTGATGTAGAGGTTGATCGGCTTCTCGGGGTCCTCGGCCTCGCAGAAGAGGAGCTGGGCGATGATCAGGTTGGCGACGTCGTCGTCGATCGGGCTGCCCAGGAAGACGATCCGCTCCTTGAGCAGGCGCGAGTAGATGTCGTAGGCCCGCTCGCCGCGCGGGCTCTGCTCGATCACCATCGGGATCAGGGGCATGGGGCTCCGCTCCTGGTGCGCCGGCGCCGGGGCTGTGGTTCGGGGGGCGGCCGCGGGGGTCCGCTAGGGCTCCGCAACCTCTTCGACGCTAGCCGTGGCCAGCAGGAATTCAAAGGCCTTGTCCTCGAGGCACTGCGCGCGCACGGCCTCGAGCAGGTCGTGCTCGCGGTAGACCTTGCGCAGCCGCGCCGGGTCGGCGCCCTGCTCCTCCGCGAGCCGCCCGATCCGCTCGTCGAGCTCGGCGTCGTCGAGCGACAGGCCCTCGCGGCGCGCCAGCTCCCGGAGCAGCCACTCCTCGCGGATCTCCCGCTCCACGGCCGGACGCCACTCCTCCTCCCACTGGGCGAGCTGGCGCTCCACGAGCTCGGCCCGCACGCCGCGCTCGCGCAGGTCGTGGGACGCGGAGTGGAGGCGGCGGTGGAGGCGCTCGCGCAGCAGGTTGGCGGGCACCTCGACGGGCACGCGCTCGATCAGCGCACCGAGGAGCGAGCGCCGGAGCTCGACCCGCGCGCGCCGCTCGCGCGACGCCTGGAGCGTCTCGCGCACACGCGCGCGCACCTCGTCGAGGCTCGCGAACTCGCCCAGGTCCTTCGCGAACTCGTCGTCGAGCGCCGGCACCTCGCGGCGCCGGATCGCGCGGACCTGGACCGTGAACTCGGCGTCCTTGCCGGCCAGCACGGGGCTTGCGTAGTCGTCCGGGAAGCGAACGCGGACGATCCGCTCCTCGCCGGCGCGGGCGCCTGCGAGCTGCTCCTCGAAGCCCGGGACGAGCCGGCCCTGGCCGAGCTCGACCGTGTGGTCGCTCGCGCGGCCGCCCTCGAAGGGCTCGCCGTCGATGCGGCCCACGAAGTCCACGGTGAGGAAGTGGCCGGTGGCCGCGGCCGTGTCCTCCGGCTCCTCGACGAGCGTCGCGTGGCGCTGGCGCAGCGTCTCGAGCTCGCGCTCGACGTCCTCCTCGCGGACGGCGGCCGAGGGCCGCTGCGCACGCAGGCCCGCCACCTCCCCGAGCTCGATCGGGGGCTTCACCTCGACGCGCGCCCGGTAGGCGAAGGCGCCGCCTTCGGCGGGCGGGCTCGCGTCCACCGCGGGCTCGCTCACGGGCTCGAGCGCGCTGCGCTCGAGCGCCGCCGGCAGCGTCCCCGAGACCAGCTCGCGCTCGACGTCCTCGGCGACGGCCGCCCCGTAGAGCCGGCGCAGCACGGAGACGGGCGCCTTGCCGGGGCGGAAGCCGCGCACGCGCGCCGAACGGGCGAGCCCGCGGTAGGCGCGCGCGAACGCCGCGTCCACCTGCGCCGGAGGCACCTCGACCTCGAGCCAGCGCGTGACGGCTCCCTCCTCCTGCACCGCGAGGGCGAACCCCTCCCGGTCTCCCGGCGTCCCGGGCTGCGTTCCTTCGCTCATGCGTTCCTCTGGTTGCGCTCGCTCGGGCGGCTCGGGCGCGGATCTGGTGCCGGGGACAGGACTCGAACCTGCACGTCCTCTCGGACGGTGGCTCCTAAGGCCACTGCGTCTGCCAGTTCCGCCACCCCGGCCCGGTACCCGACGTGCGTCCCGGCGGCCCGACCCGGAGATCCCTCCGGCTCGTTCGACGATCGATCGGGCCGCGGGTCACGAGGCATGCGGCGTGTGGTGAGCGCGCTGGGGCTCGAACCCAGAACCTAGGGATTAAGAGTCCCTTGCTCTACCAGTTGAGCTACGCGCCCGGGCGGAAGCTAGGGCCCACCCTCGGGGCCGGCAAGCATGCGCCGGGCGGCGGCGGGGACCCGTCAGCCGGGTGCCGGGGTGCGGCGGGCGGGCACGCGGCGGGCGAGCCGGCGCAGGGCGTCGCGCAGCGCCGCGTCACCGAGCAGGGCCACGCCGAGCGCCGCCACCACGGCGAAGACGAGGCCTCCGAGCGCGAGGTCCGCGAGCGCCCCGAGCGTGCCGCTGCGCCCCGCGATCACGAACGCGGCGGCCGGCGCCGCGAGCGCCGCGATCGCGAAGGCGCGCGCCGCGCTCGCGGCGAGCGGCAGGAGGGCCGGCCCCCCGTAGTGGACGCGCGCGTAGAGGAGCGTCGCGAGCGCGTTCGCCCACATCGCGACGACGCCGGCCGCGGCCACGCCCTCGATCCCGTGACGCCGCCCGAGGACCAGGTAGAGCGGGATCGCCGCCAGCACGAAGGCGGTACCGAGGAGCATCGGGCGCCAGGTCTCGGAGCGGGCGTAGAAGGCCCGCACGCTGATCTGCTGCAGCACCCAGGCCGGCACGGTCGCGCTGAAGATGGCGAGCAGGCGCGCCGTCTCGGCCGCTGCCTTCGCGTCGAAGGCGCCGCGCTCGTAGACGACGGCCACCAGCGGCTCGGCCAGCGCGAAGGTCACGGCACCCGCCAGCACGCCGAGCGCGAACGCGGAGCGCAGGGTCGCCGTGAGCACCCGGTCGAGCTCGTCGCCGCGCCCGGCGGCCCACAGGTTCGCGAGCGCCGGCTGCGCCGCCGCCGCCACCGCCTGCCCGATCACGGCGACCGGCGCCTGCATCAGCCGCCGCGCGAAGCTCAGGAGCGCGATGGCGCCGGCCGAGGCCGGCGCGAACCACTTCCCGTACCACTCGTCCACGGTGAGCAGCGAGAAGCCGGCCACGACCGGGATCGCGAGCCAGAGGTAGCGGCGGAACTCGGGCGCGCGCGGCGCCACTCGCCAGCCGAGCCGCAGGCGCCGCCGCGCGTCGAGCCACGGGCAGCCGAAGGGGCCGAGGACGGCCCCGGCGAGGGCGCCCCAGGCGAAGCCCTCGACCCCGAGCCAGGGGCCGAGGAGGAGGCCACCGGCCACGATCCCGAGGTTGTAGACGAGCGGCGCCAGGGCGGCCGCGAGGAAACGGCCGCGCGCCAGCAGGGCCGCCTGCACGACGCCGCCCACCAGGAAGAAGACCTGGCCGGGCAGCACGATCCGCGTGAGGCGGGTCGTGAGCGCGTGCTTCGCGGCGTCGAAGGCCGGGTACTGCAGGCTCGTGAGCGGCCCGGCGACGAGCCACAGGAGCGCCGTGCCCGCGAGCGCCACGAGCCCGAGCGTGCCGATCATCGTGGCGAGCAGGCGCTCGGCCTCGGCCTCGCCGCGCTCGCGCACCTGCGTGTAGAGCGGCAGGAAGGCGATCGAGAGCGCGCCGGCGGCGAGCAGGTGGTTCAGGAGGTCGGGCAGGGTGAAAGCGGCGTAGTAGGCGTCGGCGCTCCCGGTAGCGCCCACCTGGTAGGCGAGCAGCGCCTCGCGGACGAAGCCGAGCGCGCGCGAGAGCAGGACGCTGCCCGCGAGCAGCGCCGCCGCCGCCGGCACCCCGGCGGCCTCCGCGCGCTCGCGGCGCGCGGCGGCATCGGCCTCGGCGCTGCGGATCGGCTCCACGTCTCCCCCACCCGCGCCGGAGTATGCGTCAGGAGCCCGGGCGCGCACCGGGCGCACGGGCGCCGGCGGCGGGCTCGTCGAGCGGGTTCGGCTCGCGCCAGAGCGCCCCGTTCCAGGCCTCGACCACGACCGCGTCCCCCTCGCGCCCCCGCAGCCGCGTGCGCGCGAGCGGGACCTTGCCGTGCGGCGTGTCGAGCAGGTAGGTCGGGATCGCGAAGCCGCTCGTGCGCCCGCGCAGGGCCTCGAAGAGGTCGAGGCCGCGCTCGATCGGCACCCGGAAGTGGGCGGTGCCCTCGAGGAGCTGCGCCTGGTAGCAGTAGTAGGGGCGCACGCGCATCCGCACGAGCCCCTCGCAGAGCGCCTTCATCGTGGCCAGGTCGTCGTTCACGCCGCGCAGGAGCACGGACTGGTTGCCCACCGGGCAGCCCGCGCGCAGCAGGCGGTCGCAGGCCTCGGCGGCCTCGGCGGTGAGCTCCTTCGGGTGGTTGAAGTGCGTGTTGACCCAGATCGGGTGGTGCTCGGCGAGGAGGCGGCACAGCGCGTCGGTGACGCGGAACGGCAGGGTCACGGGCAGCCGCGTCCCGAGCCGCACGATCTCGACGTGCGGGATCGCGCGCAGCTCGCCGAGCAGCCAGGCGAGCTTGTCGTCCGAGAACACGAGCGGGTCGCCGCCGGTCAGCAGCACGTCGCGGATCGCGGGCGTCGCGCGGATCCACGCGAGCGCCGCCTCGAGCTCGCGCTTCTTCATCGCCCACTCGGGCTCGCCCACCATGCGCTTGCGCAGGCAGAAGCGGCAGTAGAGCGCGCACTCGTTGTTCACGCAGAAGGCGATCCGGTCCGGGTAGACGCGCACCACGTTCTTGACCGGCGAGTGGGCGACCTCGTCGAGCGGGTCCGCGAGGCCGGCCGGGTCGTCGAGCTCCGCGAGGCGCGGGACCACCTGCCGGCGCACGGGGCAGGCCGGGTCCTCGGGATCCATCAGCGAGGCGTAGTAGGGCGTGATCACGAAGCGGAAGCGCTCGGCGAGCGCGTCGATCGCGCGCCGCTCGTCGCCGGTCGGGCGCACCCAGGCGGCCAGCGCGCCGGCGCTGCGGATGCGGTGCTGCATCTGCCAGGTCCAGTCGCGCCAGTCGGCGGGCGCGACGCCGGCCGGGCGCGGCGCGGCAGGCCAGCGCGGCGCCGCCATCAGGCGAGCCCGAGCCGGCGGAGACCCGCGCCGAGCACCTCCGCGAGCAGGTCGTCGAGCGGGCGGCCGAGCAGCGCAGCGTGGACGCCGAAGGAGCCCTCGGGCGCAAAGGAGGGGAGCGGGTTGATCTCGAGGAAGCAGGGTCGCCCGGCCTCGTCGCACTTGAAGTCGGCACGCGCGAAGTCGCGGCACTCGAGCGCGCGGAAGGCGCGCACGGCCTGCTCGACGAGCTCGTCTTCGAGAGCCGGGGCGAGCGCGCCGGGCACGACGTGCGCGAAGGCAGCCGGCGCGCCAGGAGCGGCTGGCTCGCCGGGCTTCGGCTCGACCGCGTGGAGGCCGATCCGCGTCGTCGCCTCGAGCGCCCGCTGCAGGACGGGCAGCGCGCGCGGCGGGTCGTTGTCGAAGAGCGTCACCGTGTACTCGGGCCCCGGGAGGAAGCGCTCGACCAGCGCGGGCTGGCCGTAGCCGGCCCGCACGCGGGCCACGGCCGCGGCGAGCGCGGCCCGGTCGTCGGCCCGCGAGGCGAGCCCGATGCCCTTCGACGAGCCCTCCCAGCGCGGCTTCACGAAGCACGGGAGCCCCGGGATGCCATCTCCTTCCTGGAGCTCGGTTTCCGAGCGGATCACGCGCCCGGCCGCCACGCGCACGCCCGCCTCGGCCACGACCGCGCGGGTCCAGGCCTTGTCGAGCGAGAGCGAGAGCGTGAGCGCGTCGGAGCCGAGCTGCGGGATCCCCAGCATCTCGAGCAGGACGGGGGCCCATGCCTCGCGGTTCCGCGTCCCGTAGCCCTCGGCGATCGTGAGCGCGGCATCGACCGCCACGGCGCCCTTGGCGCCGGCCGCCAGGAGATCGTGCGGGCGGCCGAGGCGGACCGGCCGCTGCCCGAGCCGGACGAGCGCGGCCTCGAGCGCGAGCAGGGTCGCCTCGGGCTCGTACTCGACCTGCGCGTCGGGCGGGTCGCCGGGCCGCTGCGCGTAGGCGCCGAAGAGCTCGTAGACGATGCCGATCGGGCGGGAGGCCATGGGCCGGCGAGGATAGTGGCCGCCCCTCCCGCCGCCTGTGCGACACTCGCCGGCCGCGACCCCCGCAGGAAGGAGCGGCGCGTGCAGGGAGCGGGCGAGACGGGCGGCGCGGGCGGTGCGGGCGGCGGTGCGAAGGGCGGTGCGGGCGGCGCTGCGAAGGGCGGCGCGGGCAGCGCCGCGACGGGCGGCGCGCTCGGCGCGATCGAGCGCCTCGGCAACCGGCTGCCGGACCCCGCCACGCTCTTCCTGCTCGCGACCGGCCTCGTCCTCGTCTTCTCGCAGCTCGCGGCGAGCCTCGGCTGGTCGGTCGAGAAGACGACGCTCGGGCCCGGCGGGCCCATCACGACGCGGGTCGAGCCGGTCTCCCTGCTCTCCTCCGAGGGCCTCCACTGGCTGGTGTCGAGCCTGGTCGTGAACTTCCGCGACTTCCCGCCGCTCGCGATCGTGCTGGTCGGCATGCTCGGCATCGGCCTCGCCGAGCGCTCGGGCTTCCTGCCCGCGCTGCTGCGCGCGTCGCTCGCGCGGGTGCCCGCCCGCTGGCTCTCGCCGCTCGTCGTCTTCGTGGGCGTGAACTCCTCGCTCGCGACCGATGCCGGCTACGTCGTGCTCCCGCCGATCGCGGCCGCCCTCTTCCTGGCCGCCGGACGCTCACCGGTCGCGGGCGCCGCCGCCGCGTTCGCGGGCGTGGCGGGCGGCTTCGGCGCGAACCTCGTGATCACGGGGCTCGACCCGCTGCTCGCAGGCCTCACCGAGAGCGGCGCGCGCCTCGTCGATCCCGCCTACCGGGTGGCGGCCACGAGCAACTGGTGGCTGATGATCGCCTCGACCTTCCTGCTGACGGGGGTGGGCTGGGCGGTCGCCGATCGCGTCGTCGAGCCACGCACGGCGCGCGCCGCCTCCGCACCCGCCGAGCCAGCCGCCACGCCCGCCACGCCCGCCGAGCCCGCTGCGGCCCCCGGCGGCCTCTCGCGCGAGGAGCGGCGCGGCCTGCGCGCGGGGCTCCTCGCGCTCGTGCTCACCGTGGCCGCGATCGCGCTCGCGGTGCTCGTGCCGGGCGCCCCGCTCCACGGCGCCGACGGCGCCACCCCGCGCTGGGTGGCCGCGATCGTGCCCCTGATGTTCCTCGCCACCGCCCTGCCCGGGCTCGCGCACGGGGTCGCCGCCGGCAGCGTGCGCAGCGACCGCGACGCGGCGCGCATGCTCGGGGAGACGATGGCGGCCATGGGCCCCTACGTCGTGCTCGCGTTCTTCGCGGGGCAGTTCGTGGCGAGCTTCGGCCACTCGCGGCTCGGCGAGATGCTCGCCGTGGCCGGCGGCGAGCTGCTCGCGCGCGCCGCGCTGCCCACCGCGCTCCTGCTCGCGCTCTTCGTCGTCGGCGTCGCCGGGCTCGACCTCGCGATGGCCTCGATGTCGGCGAAGTACGCCTTCCTGGCGCCCGTCTTCGTGCCGATGTTCATGCAGGTCGGGGTGAGCCCCGAGCTCACCCAGGCCGCCTACCGGGTGGGCGACTCGGTCGCGAACACGGTGGCGCCGCTCAACCCCTACCTCGTGATCCTGCTGGTGGTCGTGCAGCGCTACCAGCCCGGAGCGGGGATCGGCACGCTGGTCGCGCTCATGCTGCCCTACGCGGCCGCCTTCGGGGTGGCGTGGACGGCCCTGCTGCTGCTCTGGGTGGCGCTCGGGCTGCCGCTCGGCCCGGCCGGCCCGCTCCACTACCCGGCCGCCGCCCCGCTGCCCTGAGAGCCGCCCGGCACCCGGGCCGCTCGACTACACCCGTTCGGCGTCGGGCTCCGCGGGCTGGACGGGCGGCACCCCCTCGTCGCGGGCCAGCTCCGCGAGGAGCTCGTCGAGGCCCACCCGCAGCGTCTCGGTGTTGGCGATCGGCGGCGCGCCGGGCGGGCGCAGCGCGCGGATCAGGCCACCGTGGGTCACGACGGCCCAGCTTGCCGGGCCGGCGCGCCCGGCGAGCTCGCGGAAGAAGGCCCCCGCGCGGCGGCGTACGTCGCGGATCGACTCCCCCCCGCCCGGCCGGAACTCGGGGTCGCGCGCGCGCACGCGCGCCAGCTCGCCGGGCCAGCGCCCGGCGATCTGCGGCGTGCTGAGCCCGGACCAGGAGCCGAGGTCGCGCTCGCGCAGGCGCGGGTCGTGGAGCGCTTCGAGCCCGAGCGCCCGCGCCAGGATGCGGGCCGTGTCGCGCGCGCGGCGCAGGTCGCTCGCGATCACGGCCCCGATGCCGGCGCCGGCCAGCGCCTCGGCGAGCGCCTCCGCCTGGGCCACGCCGCGCGCCGAGAGCGCGGGGTCCGCGTGGCCCTGCCAGAGCCCCATCGCGTTCCAGGCGCTCTCCGCGTGCCGGATCAGCCAGAGCTCGCGGCGCGCGCGGGTCAAGCCGCGCGCACCCGCGGAAACTCGCGGCCGATCGCGAGGAGGAGCTGGACGAGCCGCAGCACCTGGACGTCCACGAAGGGCTTGCCGTTGGTCACGACGGCGGCCGCCAGCGCGCGGTCGGGGTCGGCCCAGCCGAAGACGTTCGTGAAGCCCACGTGGCCGAAGGCGTGGGGCGTGCCCGGCCCGAAGAGCGAGAGCCACTCGCCGCCGAGCATGAAGCCGAGCCCGTAGCGGACCGGCGCGCCGAGCGTGAAGTCCACCTCCCAGAAGCTCTGCTCGCTGGTCGCGCGCCGCACCGTGCGCGGCTCGAAGACGCGCACCCCGCCGAGCTCGCCCTCGGCCCGCAGGCACTCGTAGAAGGCGGAGAGGTCGCGCGCGTTCGAGACCACGTTCGCGGCGGGCAGGATCCCGGCCAGGAAGCGCGGGTCGTGGGCGATCGCGAGGACGCGCTCGACGTTCGCGCCGAGCGCGCGCTCGAGCACCTGGGTCACGGGCGGCAGCGGCGGCAGGCCCGTGAGCGCGTCGCGCGCCACGGAGGCGACGTCCTCGGGCGCCACGCCGTAGTCGAGCCAGCGCAGCCCGAGCGGCTCGCGGATCTCCTTGCGCAGCACGCTGCGGATGTCCTGGCCGGTGGCGGCGCGCACCACCTCGCCGAGCACGAAGCCGCCCGTCACGGCGTGGTAGGCGAGCCGCCGCCCGGGCCGCAGGCGCAGCGGCACCTTGGCGAGCTGCTCGACGATCTCGTCCGGGTGCTCGAGCAGGTCGAGGTCCATCGCCTCCGGCGGCAGCGCCGGGATCCCGGCGCGATGGCAGAGCACGTGGGCGATCGTGATGTGGCGCCGCGCGCCGCGCCCGAAGGCCGGCAGGTAGTCTGCGACGCGGTCGTCGATGTGCAGCACGCCGAGGTCGTCGAGCTTGTGGATCACCATCGCGGTGACGGCCTTCGAGGCGGAGTAGAGCCGGAAGGGCGTGTCGAGCCCGACGCGGGTCTTCGGGGTCTCGGGCCCCTCGCCCGGCGCATTGCCCGCCGCGTAGCCGATCGCGCGGTCGAGGACGACGGCGCCGCGGTGGCGGATGCAGACCTGGATCGCCGGGTGGAGCCCCGTGCGGTAGAGCGCCTCGACGCGCGCCCAGACGCGCTCCATCGCGGCCCGGGTGAGGCCGAGCTCGCGCGGCCGCAGCTCGGCGCCGCGCACGGTCACGCTCTCGAGGTCGGCGGGCACCGGGCAGATGCGCTTCCAGGGCCGCAGCGGCAGGCCGATCCAGTCGATCGGGTCTCGGGGGTCCATCGGGGCGGAAACGTAACGGAGTCCCGCCGCGCTCAACCCACTCGGGCCCGCAGGGCCTCCCGGAGCGCGCGGAAGGCGTGGCCCCGGTGGGAGATCCGCTCCTTCTCGGCGGCCGGGAGCTCGGCCATCGTCGGCCCCCCGGGCTCCACCTCGAAGACCGGGTCGTAGCCGAAGCCGGCCGTCCCGCGCGGGGCCGCCGCGATCCGGCCCGGGCACTCGCCGCGCGCCGTGACGACCGCGCCGTCCGGGTCCGCGAGCGCCGCCACGCACACGAAGCGGGCGCCGCGGCGCTCCGGCGGCACCCCGGCCAGGGCGGCGAGGAGCGCGCGGATGCGGCCGGCGTCGTCGAGGCCGGGGCCGCCGAAGCGCGCCGAGCGCGGCCCCGGCGCGCCGCCGAGCGCCTCGACCTCGAGCCCCGAGTCGTCGCCGAGCGCGACGAGCCCCGAGGCGCGGGCGGCCGCAAGCGCCTTCGCCGCGGCGTTGGCTTCGTAGTCGTCACCCTCCGCGGGCAGCGCGGGCGCGCCGATCGCATCGAGCCCCACGATCTCGAGCGCCGGGGCGGCGAGCAGCGCGCGCACCTCGCGCAGCTTGCCGGGATTGCCGCTCGCGAGCACGACGCGCGGCACCGCGCGCTAGCCGATGCGCGCGCGGGCCACCGCCTCGGCCTGCGCCCGGCCGAGCTCCGCGATGCCCGCCAGCGCGAGCCGCGTGAGCTCGGCGAGCTGCTCGGGCGAGAAGCTTCCCTGCTCGGCGGTCCCCTGCACCTCGACGAAGCGCCCGCGGCCGGTCGCGACGACGTTCATGTCCACCTCGGCGCGGGCGTCCTCTTCGTAGGGCAGGTCGAGCACCACGCGCCCGTCCACGATCCCGACCGACACGGCGGCCACCGAATCGAGGAGCGGGTCGCGCTCGAGGGCGCCGCGCGCGCGAAGCCGGGCGAGCGCGATGGCGAGCGCCGCGTAGGCGCCGGTGATCGACGCGCTGCGCGTGCCGCCGTCGGCCTGGAGGACATCGCAGTCGGCCCAGAGCGTGCGTTCGCCGAGGCGCTCGAGGGCCACGACGGCGCGCAGGCTGCGGCCGATCAGGCGCTGGATCTCGAGCGTGCGCCCCGACGGCCGGCCGCGCGCCGCCTCCCGCTCGGTGCGCCGGTCGGTCGAGCCGGGGAGCAGCGAGTACTCGGCCGTCACCCAGCCGCGGCCGCTGCCCGCGAGGAAGCGCGGGACCGTGAGCTCCTCGCTGATCGTGCAGAGGACCCGGGTGCGGCCCATCTCGCAGAGCACCGAGGCCAGCGGGTTCTCGGTGAAGTCCACCTGCAGGCGCACCGGCCGCAGCGCGTCCGGTGCGCGGCCGTCGCTGCGCACTACGTGCCTCCCGCGGAGCGGTCCGGCGCGGCTGGCGCGGTCTCGATCCCACGGCGGGCGTCGTAGCGCCGGCCGAACTCGAGCACGGCGCGCGCGAGCGCCTCCGCGATGCGATCGCGCTCCTCACCGGCGGCCAGGGCGCGGGCGTCCTGCGGATTCGTGACGAAGCCGATCTCGACGAGCGCCGCCGGCATCTCGAGGCCCATCAGGACCACGAAGGGCGCCTGCTTCACCCCGCGCGAGGGGGTGCCGTGGAGCGCCGAGACCTCGTGCTGGGCGAGCCGCGCGAACTCGTCGGACTCCTGCATCAGCTCGGAGGCCGCGAGGTCGCCGAGGATCGTGACCAGCGGGTCGTCGCTCGGGACGGCCGGCACGCTGAGGTCGCGGAAGGCCGCGTTCTCGCGGGCGGCCACCTGGCGGGCGGCGTCGTCGCTCGCCTCGAGCGAGAGGAAGAAGGTCTCGATGCCACGCGCCGCGCGGGCGGAGGCCGCGTTGGCGTGGATCGAGACGAAGAGGTCGCCGCGCGCCTCGTTCGCGATCGTGGTGCGGTCCTCGAGCGGCACGTAGACGTCGCGCTCGCGGGTCAGCAGGACCTGGAGGCCCGCCGCGCCGAGCCGCGCCCGCAGCCGGCGGGCGACGTCGAGCACGAGCTCCTTCTCGACGACGTCGTGCGCGCCGCGCGCGCCCTCGTCGTCCCCGCCGTGCCCGGCGTCGAGCACGACGGTGTCGAAGCGGTCGAGGGCCGAGCTCGCGGCGGGGCGCGCCTCGCCCGAGCCCGCAGCGCTATGCGCTGCTCCCGAGCCCGCAGCGCTACGCGCGGCTCCCGAGCCCGCAGCGCTACCCGCGGCTCCCGAGCCCGCGGCGGTCATGGTCGCGGCAGCCAGCAGCGCCAGGGCGAGCCGCTGGCCCGAGCGCGCACGAGGCCGGGCGCTACGCAGGACACGCATCCATCGCCCCCTCACCGGCGGGCGAGGCTAACCCAGGGCCCGCGGGCCGTCACGGCGCGGCCGGCACCGCCGCACGGGCGGAGCGCGCGCGCCGCCGGCGCGCCGGCGGCGCGGCCTGCAGGGCCAGCAGGTCGCCGAGCGTCACGAGGCCGTGCTCGCCCCGGCCGATCGCGAGCAGCTCGAGGAGCGCGCGCGCCGTGGCCTCGGCGTCGCCGAGCGCGCGATGGCGCGCGGTGTTCGTGACACCGAACTGTGCACAGAGGTGGTCGAGGTCGTAGCGGCGCAGCGCCGGCAGGAGCCGGCGCGCGAGCTTGCGGGTGCAGACGACCGGCCCCTCCCAGCCCGGGAGCCCGTGGCGCGCCAGCGCGTGGCGCACGAAGCGCTCGTCGAAGCCGGCATTGTGCGCCACGAAGGGCCGGGCGGCGCCGGCCCAGGCCCGGAAGGCGCGCAGGGCCGGCCCGAGCGGCGGCGCACCCTCCACGAGCGCGCGGTCGATGCCGGTGAGCGCCGTGATCCGCGGCGGGATCGGAACGCCCGGGTCGACCAGGGTCTGGAAGCGCTCGACGAGACGCAGGCCCGCCACGCGCACGGCGCCGATCTCGAGGATCGTCGAGGCCTCCGGCGCGAGCCCCGTGGTCTCGAGGTCGACCACGATCCACTCGGCCGCGGCGAGCTCCACCTCCGCGAGGGCGCCGGCGGCGAGCCGCGGGAGCGCTTGCAGGTCGAGGGGCTCCGGGAGCGCCGTCGCGCCGAAGCCCAGCGCCGAGGCCACGAGCCGCCGCGCGAGGCCCGGAGCCGGGCGCGCGGTCAGCGCGAAGAGCCGGCGGGCGAGCTCGTCCAAGGCCAGCGGCCCGTCCGGGGCGCCGTGCCGGTCGAGGCTCCTGCGCAGCGGCTCGGCGAGCGAGCCCGGGCTCGCGTGCGGCGCGCGCGGGGCGGAAACCACGTGGCTCAAGCGGGCGTCCGGCGAGGAGGGAGACGATGGCGGGGCGGAGGCGACTCTACGGAGCGCGCGGGCGCCGGTCAATCGGCCGCCGGCATGCCGGCTTCGACAGCCCGGGGCCGCTCTCGTACGCTCGGCCGGCAATGAACGGGAGCGCGAGCATCGAGAGCGCTGCGCCGCGCCCGACGAGCCGCCTCGTGGCCCGGCTCGGCCTCGTCCTGATCGGCCTGCTCGCCCCGGCCCTCGCGCCCGCCTTCACGCCCACCCGGGAGGCAACCTCCGCACCGGCAGAAGAAGCGGAGGCCGCGCCGGCCGGCGAGACGGCCACCCCGGCCGTGGCCCGCGCGCGCTACCGCGCGGCCGGCAGCGAGCACGCGGGCGGCACGGTCTTCTTCCTCGAGCTTCCGGCGGGCGTCGCCGCCGTGGGCGCCGCGCACAGCTTCGACCTGGTGGCGCTCGGCGTGGCCGGCGAGGTCCACTTCGAGCTCGGCCACAGCCAGCACGCCGTGGGCCGGGCGAGCCGCTTCCTCGCGGCGCCGGGCCTCCCCTTCTCGGCGCCCGGCGGGACCGTCCGCGACGACCTCGCGCTCTTCGTCCTCGACGTGCCGCTCTCCGGCGTGCGGACGCTGCGGGCCGGCGCGCCCGCGCGGAAGGGCGAGCGCCTCCTCGTGCTCGGGATCCCGGCCAAGGCCGCGGGCGACGAGGTCGCGCTCGCCGGGCACGTGAGCGCACAGGACGAGCGCGAGCTCCAGGTCGAGCTCGACGGGACCGCCGACCTGCGCGGCTGGGGCGGCGCCCCGATCGTGTCGGCCGAGGACGGCCGCGTGGTGGGCGTCTTGCAGGGAGCCGCGGCGCGCGGCAAGCGGCTGCGCCTCTCGGCCTCCCCGATCACGGCCGTGCTCGCTGCGGCCGCCCGGCCGCTCGACGGCGGCCGCGGCCGCGCCTTCGCGACCGAAGCCGCCCGCGCCCCGGCGGCCCGGGGCAAGCCCCGCAGCGGCCCGCCGGCGCCTGCCGCCCCGGCACGCCAGGGTCCCCTGCTCGGCAAGCAGGGCGTGAAGAGCACGCGTGACCTCTGGCTCGAGATCGACCACCCGAGCGACGGGGCCGTCTTCGGCGACGAGCACGGGGCGTTCGTCGCCGGCCGCGCGCTCGCCCCGCTCGGCGAGTACCGCAGCCTCGACGCCGTCCTCGTGCTCGACGTCTCCGACTCGACGCGCGCGCCGAGCGGCGCCGACGTGAACGGCGACGGGGTGGTGGGCGAGCATCGGGGCGGCGGCGTGGGCGCCTTCCTCGGGCTCGGCAGCAGCGACGCGGGGGACTCGATCCTGGCCGCCGAGGTGGCCGCCGCGCGCCGCCTCGTCGATCGCCTCGACCCGCGCAGCACGCGGGTCGGCATCGTCACCTTCGCAGGGGAGCTCCCGCCGGAGGGCCTCGTGGTGATCGGCGACCTCCCGCCGCCGGCCGTGACGGAGGTGGCGCTCACGGGCGAGTACGGCGAGGTCCGACGCGGTCTCGACCGCATCCTCGAGCGCGGCCCCTTCGGGATGACCCACATGGCGGCGGGCGTCGACCAGGCCACGACCGAGCTGCTCGGCCTGCGCGGCGCCTTCTCGGAGCCCGACCCGGAGAGCGACAAGGTGGTCCTGTTCCTGACCGACGGGCAGCCCACCCTGCCCTACGGAATCGAGCAGGAGCAGGCCAACACGCGCGCCGTGCTGCGCGCCGCCGAGCGCGCGCGCAAGGCCCACGTACGCGTCTACACCTTCGGGATCGGCGAGGACGCGCTCGCCGGCCCGCTCGCGATCGTGCGCCTGGCCGACCTCACGGACGGCTCGTTCACGCCCGTGCGCGACCCTGCGGCGATCGTGCAGGTGATCGACCAGGTGGACTTCGCGAACCTCGAAGGCGTCACGGTCCGCAACGTCACGACCGGCGCTCCCGCGACCCAGAGCTCCACGAACCCCGACGGGAGCTTCAGCGCGCTGGTCCCGCTGAAGACCGGCAAGAACGTGATCGAGGCGACCGCGCGCGCCACCGATGGGCGCATGGTCTCGCAGCGGATCGAGGTCCAGCACGCGCCCGGCGCGCCCGACCCGCCGCTCACCGACGTCCTCCTCACGGCGCGCAACCGCCTGCTCGAGGAGCGCCTGGTCGAGCTCCAGCGCGCCCGCCTCGACGTCGAGCGCGAGCAGGTCGAGGCGGCCCGCAAGGCGCTCGCGATCGAGATGGAGAGGGACCGGGCGCAGGCCCTCGAGCGCGCCGAGTCGCAACGCAAGACGCTCCAGATCGACGTCGACGACCGCGGCGGCGCCGAGCCGAAGCCGGGCGAGAAGCCCGGCCCGGCGCCCGCACCAGCGCCCGCGCCCTGAGGCGGGCGCTGGGCGGCGGCGCGCGTCAGGCGAGCTGGTCGAGGTACTCGGAGAGGCCGTAGCCGACCCGGCCCTCGCAGCGCCACTCGGTCATGCCCTCGCTGATCCGGGTCACGCGCCCCGCGCGCCGGTTGCGCAGCGGGATCAGCGAGAGCACGCGGCCCTCGACCGCCAGCTCCGCGCCGTCGGCGCACGAGAGCGTGGCGCGGATCCGGTCGTGGAGCCCTTCGGGCCCCGCGAAGTCGGTGTCGATGCGCAGGTCCCGCACCAGCGTGAGCGCGCGGCCGCGGTGCACGAAGCCGCCGCGCGTCTCCACCCCGTCCGGGCGCAGGATCCAGCTCCCCATGAAGCCGAGGTCGGGGCCGAAGTTGGCGGTGAGCCAGCGATAGCTCCGGGGCGCCTGCCAGGAGCGCGGGCCCCAGGAGTGGTCGCGCAGGCCGTAGCCGTCGAACGCCAGCTCCTCGCCGTCGATCGCGAGCCGGCCGGCGGCGCGGTGATGCTGCTCGTAGTGGCCGCGCGCGAACTCCATCTCGTCGGGCCGCGGCGCGGTGGGCTCGCCGCCGAACATCGGGCCCACGCCCTCGATCGTGAGCGCGAGCTCGACCGGCACGAAGGGGTTGTCCTTGAAGGCGCGGCCGGGCTCGGCCATCGCGAGCGGCTCGCGCAGGAGGCAGGCCCTGCCCGCATACGAGACCTGCAGCCGCTCGAAGGGCGTCTCGACCGCGAAGCGCATGCCGCCGGCCTCGAAGCGGCTGTTGTCCCCGATCGGCGCGCGCTCGAAGTGGAAGAGCACGCTGCCGTCGGGCCGGTACAGGCAGAGCGTCGTCTCGGCGTGGCCCTCGTTCGGGCGGTTGCCGATGCGCACGAAGCCGCCGAGGCGGCGCTCGGCGTCGAAGAAGTTGAAGTACATGCTCTCGTTGAAGTTCGGCTCGCCGCTGTTCTCGTGCATGAGCTCGTCGGCGGCCACGAGACGGACCTTCGCCATCGGGGGATCCTCCCGCGGCGCAGGGTAGTCGAGGCGCTCAGCGCGCGCCGAAGAGCGAGCCGGAGGCGGGGGACGAGGCGATGGCGGCGGCACGCGCCCGCTCGGAGGAGCGGACCGTGTACTCCGCGCTCTCGGTGAAGAGCTTGAGCGGCACCCAGCCGGGCACCTCGGACATGCGCGGCATGCCGCCGGTCATGGCGCCGGTCGGGTCGATCACCCACGGGTCCCCGGCGTCCTCGAACCAGAGCGTCACCATGTGATGTTGGCCGTCGCTCGGCCGGACGACGATCGCGCGGTAGACCTCGTCCGGGCGGAAGCCGAGGTCGAGCAGCAGGTGGAAGGCCAGCAGCTCGAGCCCGTCGCAGTCGTCGCCGTTGCGGGCGAGCGTCTCCTCGAGCGTCGCCCAGCGGTCGATCACGCCGTCCGGCACGTAGTGGAGCTTCGCCTGCTCCTGGAGCCAGGCCGCGAGCTCGCGGGCGATCCCGCGCCGGTGCTCGGCGCGGAAGCGCAGGAACTTCGCGCGGAGCGGCTCCGCTTCGGGGGCCGCCAGCGCCTCGGGGCCGGCGGCCACGGTCGAGGGCGCGCCCAGCACCTCGGCGACTTCGGCGGCGCGCTCGCGCTCCTGCCAGCGGGCGATCTTGGGCGACCAGGGATCATCGGAGGCGGGCCGCGAGAACCAGGCGTAGGGCTCGGCGAGCCCGGGCAGGCGCGCGCAGCCGAACAGGAGCCCGATCGCGAGGAGCGCGGCGGCTCCCCGCCGGCGGGCGCTGCGTTCGGAGCGAAGCATGCCCGGTGGGATCGGCGCGGCGGATGCCGCAGTTGAGGGTCGCCGTGGGGCGGCGAACCGCGTCGGTGACGGTGATCACCAACGCGCAGGACCGGCGGGGGTTCAGGCGCCGGTCGTTCTCAGGCAGGCAGGCCGCAGAACCTGACGCCCACGGCGAAGAGCAGGAAGAGGAAGGCGATGATCGACGGGATCCCGCCCACCACGTAGAGCACCGACACGAGATCCACCCGGCCGGGCGAGCGGTCCTGGGCGGGAGCCGATCCGGTCTGCTGCGCCATGTCACCCCTCCGAAGGCGCGCGGACCTTAGCGGCGGGGCAGCGGGGCGTCGACTCGGAGCGCCGGGCGCCGCGCGGGCGGCGAGCGCCGGGCGCCGGACGAGGTGGCGGGCGCCGCACGCGAGCGAGGTGGCGCCGCGCGCGGGCGGCGGGCTCGCCACCCGAGCCGCCCCCTCCTTCGCGGCCCGGGTGCGCGCGCCCTGGCAGGACGGGCGACTCCCGTCGCGGTCCCCCTTCGCCCCACGGCTCCCCCTGTCGCCCCGCCACCCCCTGGCGGGGCCGACAGACCGTGGAATCCCGTCCTGCCAGCGCGCTGCGGATCCTCTCGTGCGCCGAGCGGTGCCTCGCGGGTCCCTCGGCGAGCGCCGGGAGGGTGAGCAAGCCGGGTGCCAAGGAGCGGCGCCCCGCTCGCGCACCGGCAGGATCGGGGGCCAACCGGTCCCGGCGCCGGGCTCGGCCCGCTCCCCGCCCGCCCGGGACGGAGCTGGTGCGCTCACTTCGGGGCGGGCCCGCCGGTTACGGATCCGTCCCCGAGGATCCGTTCCGTGCGTTCGCCACGCCAGGATTCGGGTACCCCGGCAAGGCTCGCCTCGACGTCGAGCTCGCGCAGGCGCGCCTCGGAGCGCTCGATCTCGCCCCGCCAGCGGCGGATCTCGTCGCGCAGCTTCTGGGTGTCGGCACCGCTCTCGGCGGCCTCCACCGGGAGGCCGGGCGGGGCCATGTTCCAGTTGTCGCTGCGACCCGCGAAACGCGAGAGCCGTTCTTGCGCGTCGGCCAGGCCGGCGCGCGCGACGGCCAGGCTCTGCCGCGCCTCGTCGAAGCGCGCGAGCCACTCGCTGCGCGTGAGCCCGCCCCGCTTCTCGACGTCGAACTCGAGGCCCTCGGGGAGCTTCAGGAGCCTGTCGAGATCGACCTTCCCAGGGGGCGCCGGGGCCTCACCCTGCGCTCGCGCCCCGACTGGCGTCACGAGGAGCGCCGCCAGGAGCAGCACGGCCGGCCACGGGCGGGGGGACGGGAGCATGCCGCGCTCCTTGGGGTGGGAGCGCCCGGCCGGGGAGCGGCGGGCGGCCGGCAGGATAGCGGAGCTTCGCCGGCGCCGGGCGCGCGCCGCGCCGATCAAGCAGGTGCGCCAGCCGCCGATAGAGACGGTCGGACCGCACGCGCGAGGCCGGGAGGGGCGAGGTCGCCGATGGAACGGGAGAAGCTCTACCGCCTCCTCCGGCTCGGGCTCGAGAAGGGCGCGTCGGACATCCACTTCCAGGTCGGGTACCTCCCGCTCTATCGCTTCAACGGCGATCTCGTGGAGCTCCGCTACAAGGTCCTGACGCCCAAGGACACCGAGGAGATCGCGCGCCTCCTGCTCGAGACCGACCCGCGCCAGGGGGCGCTCGAGCAGAACGAGGTGGACCTCGCCTTCGAGCTGCCGGGCGAAGGCCGCTTCCGGGTCAACATCTCGCGCCAGCGCCGCTTCTACAACGTCGTGCTGCGCGTGATCCCGCTCCAGATCCGCAGCTTCGACGAGCTGAACCTCCCCCACGTGCTGCGCGACATCGCGCAGATCAAGCGCGGCTACGTGCTCGTCACCGGCGCCACCGGGCAGGGCAAGTCGACCACGCTCGCCACGATGATCCAGGAGGTCAACCGCAACCGGAAGGCCAAGATCGTGACGGTGGAGGATCCGATCGAGTTCGTCTTCACCCACGAGAAGAGCATCATCACGCAGCGCGAGGTGGGCACCGACACCGGCTCCTTCCCCGAGGCGCTGCGCGCTGCGCTGCGCCAGGACCCGGACGTGATCATGGTGGGCGAGATGCGCGACCTCCAGACCGTGGACACCTCGTTGAAGGCCGCCGAGACCGGCCACCTCGTGTTCTCCACGATCCACACCAACGACGTCGCCTCCACCATCAACCGCCTGGTGTCGTTCTTCCCGACCGAGGAGCAGCTCCAGGTGCGGGCGCGCCTCGCGGAGAACCTGAAGGCGGTGGTCTCCCTGCGCCTGCTCGTCAACAAGAAGCAGACCGCGCGCGTGCCCGCCGTCGAGATCATGCGCAGCACCCGCAGCATCCAGGAGTGCATCAAGGACCCCGCCCGCACCCACGAGATGCTCGACCTGATCGGGCGCGGGCGCACCGAGCGCATGCAGACCTTCGACCAGCATCTCTTCGACCTGGTGCGCGCGAACAAGATCTCGGTCGAGACGGCGCTCGCGGCCGCCTCGAATCCGACCGACTTCCAGACCAAGCTCTCGCTCGAGGGCGCCGTCGAGGTGGGGGGCTCTGCGATCGAGGAGCCCCCCCTCGAGCGGCTCGAGATCGAGTCCGACGAGCGCTTCTAGGAGGGGCCGAAGTGGCTTCCGCGGTGCAGGCCACGACGCCGGGCGACGCCCATCCCGAGCGCGGTCGCGAGACCGCCGCCGCGCTGCGAGCGGCGGCCAGCCACCTGGCCGGCGCGAGCGGGGGGAGCGTGCTCCTCTTCGCGTGCGAGGGCGAGGGGGACGAGCTGCGCCTGCGCACCGCGGCCGGCGTCGCCACCCCGGAGATCGCCCGCGCGGCGGCCGACGCCGTGCTGCCCGCGGCCCGGGTGGCGGCGGGCCAGAGCCGGCCGAGCCGCCTCGATGCCCTGCCCGCGCTCGGCACGCGGGGCGCGGGCGGGCTCGCGCTCCTGCCCCTCACGAGCGGCGGCCACGTGCTCGGCGTGCTGGTGGTCGCCACCCCGAGCGAGCCGGCCGCCCCCCTGCTCGAGCTCGCCGCCGAGGCGCTCACCGCCCGGCTCGCGCTCGCGCGCGACGGCGAGGAGCTCGGGCGCCTGCGCGCGCAGGCCCGCGAGGCCGAGCGCCTCGCCGAGGAGAAGGGCGACGAGGTCCTGAAGCTCTCCGAGGCGCTCTTCGCCCAGGACGTCGAGCTGCTGCGCAGCCACGAGCGCCTGGGCCAGGTGGAGAAGCTCAAGAACGACTTCATCGAGAAGATGTCGCGCGAGCTGCGCACGCCGCTCAACAGCATCATCGAGTCGATCATCGCGGTCCTGGCGGGCGAGAACGACGTCCTCTCGGAGACCGCGCAGCAGGCCCTGCGGCGGGCCCTCGACGACGGCACCTCCTTCCTGCGCACGCTCCAGAACATCCTCGACCTGTGGCGGATCAAGCAGGGCGAGATGCCGGTCGAGCTGGCCGACGTGAACTTCCGCGAGGTGGTCGAGGAGGCGATCTTCAGCGTCCAGGACACGATCGGGAACAACCCCGTCACGATCGAGAAGCGTTTCGAGGAGCCGCTGCCGAAGATCCGGACCGACCTGGCCAAGATCAACCAGATCCTGTTCCTGCTGCTCGACAACGCCGCGAAGTTCACGCGCCAGGGCCGCATCGAGATCCTGGCCCGGGTGGCGGGCGGGGCGCTGCACTGCGAGGTGCGGGACACCGGCATCGGGATCTGCCCCGACGACCAGCAGTTCATCTTCGACGAGTTCTTCCAGGTGGACGAGCTCGCCTCGACGAAGTACCGCGGCTCGGGGCTCGGCCTCGCGCTGGTCCGCGACCTGATCCGGCTGCTCGACGGCACGATCGAGGTCGGCAGCGAGGTCGGCGCCGGCAGCCGCTTCGCGTTCCGGGTGCCGGTCGAGATCCTGGCCTGAGCGGGGGCCGGCGCCGGGCGCGGCGCTACTCGGCGGGCTCCTCGGCGTAGTCGGGCTTGATGTAGCCGGCCGCGATCTCGCGCAGCGCCGTCACCACTTCCTTGTTCTCGCCCTGCTGGATCAGCGCGCCCGAGCCGCGCTTGAGCTGCTTGGCGCGGATCGCCGCCATCTGGACCAGGTGGAAGCGGTTCGGGACGCGCTGGATGCAGTCTTCGACGGTGATGCGGGCCACGGTTCCTCCTGGAGCCCGCGCAGGCTAGAGGAGTGGCCCGACGAAGGAAACCCCGGCCGGCGCAGAGCGCACGTCTGATGAAGGAAGCCCCGGCCGGCGCAGAGCGCACGCCTGATGAAGGAAACCCCGGCCGGCGCAGAGCGCACGCCTGATGAAGGAAACCCCGGCCGGCGCAGAGCGCCGGCCGGGGTCCCAGACCTTCCCTGAAGAAAGGCCCAAGTCGCCGGAGTCGGCTAGGCCGACTTGCGGCGGGCCTTCTTCCGTGCGGCCTTCTTGGTTCCGGCCTTCTTGCGAGAGGCCTTCTTCGAGGCCGCCTTCTTGCGTCGAGCTGCCATAGCTTGGGTCACCCCCCTTGTCGTGGCCCAGCCCCGCGGCCGTGCGGTTTCGAGGTTGGAGCCCGGCCCGTCGGGCCGATCCCCTGCCCCTTTCCCGATCCGGCTCCCGCCATTCGACGGGAGCCATCAGTCCACGTCGCTCGGGCCCGTTCCCAGGAAACGCATCCCCTGGGAATCTTTGCGCCCTCATCGGGCGTCGGTTCCGGCGACTTGACGGCAAACTTCGTGAAAGTCCGCCCTCGTTGTGGCCACAATCCGCGGCTCTAGAGCCGTTCTTGCGAGTCACCCTTACACCGTCCCCAAAGCCGAGTCAAGTAAGAAACGTCAGAAAATCAAAGTGATGAAGATCGAAGCTGCGGGGCCGAGGTCGTTTTCGCCTCCGATCGCGCGGCGATGCGCGTGCGGCAAGAGCCCCCGGATGGATCGGAGGCGAGCGAAATCCGGACGCACGGAAGCCCCGCGCCGCGAAGCGAGCGCGGCGGATCGGAGCACGGGACGGAGGGGAGCCGGAGCGGCTACCGGCGCTTGTGGCGCTGGCGCTTGAGCAGCTTGCGCTTCTTGTGCTTGCGCATCTTCCTGCGGCGCCACTTGATCACGCTACCCACGAGGATCGCTCCGGGACGCTTCCGGGGTGGAAGCGGGCCGGACGAGTACCCGTTCCCCCCCGCCGAGTCAACGTCCCGGGGGCGGGGAACGCTCAGGGTGCGGCTTCGGCGAGCTCCCGCGGCGCGACGTGATCGCGGACGAAGACCCCGCGCAGCCGCCCGAGGAGGCGGTTCACGACGTGCCCCCGCGGAAGGGCGGAGAGCACGGGAGGGCGCCGGATCCCGAGCCGCCGCCACTCCAGGGTGAGCGCCGCGTTGCGCGGGTCGACCATCAGGCCCCGGCGGATGTACTTGATCGCCTCGTTCTTGCGGCCGTGGGCCAGGAGGATCCGCGCGAGGTTGTGGTAGAGCTCGGGCTGGTCGGCGGCGTCGCGCAGCGCCGACCGGCAGAGCGACACCCCGCGGTCCACGCGATGCTCCACCATCGCGACCGCCCACCCGTAGTGCGAGCGGTAGCGCGGGTCCTCGGGCGCCCGCTCGTGCGCGCTCGCGAAGTGCTCGAGGGCCGCCATCTCGAGGCCCGAGCGCAGGAGCTCCTGCGCGCGCCGCAACGATTCCTCCGGATTCAGGATCCCACCCGTCACCACGACACCTCCCCCTCCGGCGCCCCGCCGCGCCGGGCCCCGTGGGATTGCAACCCACGTGCCCGCACCATGAGCCGCAGCTCTCCGCGCAACCGCTCGCCCGCCCGAACCCCGCCGGCCGCCGCGCAGCAGCGCGGGGTACGGATCCGTGCTCCGCACCCCCGGATCGTTCCGGGCGGAACGCACGGCCCGAGCCGCCGGGACGAGCCCCTCCTCCCAAGAGGCATCGCGCCATGCCCCGACGAGGGGGGCTGATGACGATCAAGGATCGGTAAGGACGCGCGAGAAGCGCAAGCGACCTTCCGAGCAGGCGGGAGCGTAGGACTCGAGCGCCCGGACCTCGGGCTAGCCAGCCGGCTAGCGCTCGAGGAGCTGGAGCCGTTCGGCCGCCTCGAAGCGCGCGCGCAGGTGCTCGTAGTCGGCGCGCGTGAAGGGCTTGAAGGCGGTGTCGCCGCGCTCGCGCCAGAAGATCGGGTCGTCGGGGAGGCGGCGGCGGTCGAAGTGGTGGGCCTTCAGCTCGCGGACCAGGATCTTCTGGGTCTGCGTGAAGGCGAAGTCCGCGACCACCCGCACGAAGTCCGGGAACCACTTGCGGTCCATGCCCCCGTGCCGCACCTGCTCGTCGCAGAAGGCGTGGAACTGCTGGGGGTCGAAGCGCGCGCCGGGACGGAGCTTGAGGGCCGCCATCACGAGCTCGTCGGCGACGACGCAGGGCACGCCGTAGGCGGCGGCGAGGTCCACGTCGGGATGCTCCTGGAGGAGCCGGCCCACCTGCGCCGCCGAGAAGTTCTCGCCGTCCTTGCGGATCCAGTCGTCGGTGCGCCCGTCGAAGTAGAGGAAGCGCCGGCCGTCGCGCTCGACCACGTGGCCGAGGTCGCCGGAGTGGTAGACGCCCTCCCGGTACTTCGAGGCGTTGGCGTCGGCGTTGGCGTGGTAGCCCTGGAACAGCCCCGTGTCGGCCGCGATCCGGCAGATCTCCCCGACCGCCTGCTCGTAGTTCAGGATCCTGCCGTCGGGCCCGAGCTCGGCCGGCGGGCAGGTGGAGCCGTCCGGCCGCAGGATCCGCACGTTCGGGTCGGTGATCTCGCCGACGCTGCCGCGCGGGTCGCCCTTGCGGCGGAAGGTGCTGATCGCGGCCTCCGTCGAGCCGTAGAGCTCGAACATGTCGTCGAGGCCGAGCCAGCGCGTGAAGCGGTCGATGTCGGGCGGGGCCGCCCCGTTGCCGAGCGCGTAGCGCAGGCGGTTGTCGGGGTGGCGCGCCACCTCCTGGACGATCCGCTCCTCGTCGCCTCCGTACTGGCGCTCGAGCGCCCCGAGCACGTAGTGGACGGGCTCGCCGACGTAGTTCCACCAGGTGACCCCGTGGCGCAGCAGGTCGGGCACGAACTGGCTCGCGCTGAAGCGCTCGCGCAGGGCCAGGCTGGCGCAGGTCTCGAGCGCCGGGTGGAAGCCCAGGAACATGGCGTTCGAGTGGAAGAGCGGCATGCAGGCGTAGCCGCGGTCGTCGGGGCCGAGCGAGAGGTTCGCGGAGACGCCCTTCCCGATCAGGAAGAACTTCAGGTGGTTGTTGTTGATCCCCTTCGGGAGCCCCGTGGTGCCCGAGGTGTAGATGACCATCAGGTTGCGGGTCGGCTCGACGGTGACCGCGGGCGCGTCGAGGCTCGCGCCCGCCGGCGCCACCTCCGCCGCCACGCACGCGAGGAGGTCGCGGCCGCGCAGGTCGGCCTCGCCGGCGGTGCGCAGCACGAGGATCTGCTCGCGCGGGATGCCGCGCAGGCGGTCGGCTACGCGCTCGACCTCCGGCAGCAGCCGCTCGTCCACGACGAGGAGGCGCGCCCCCGACTGGTCGAGGACACCCGCCAGGGTGTCTCCACGCAGCCCCGTGTTGACGCCGAAGAGAGTCAGGCCGGCGTAGGCGCAGCCCCCGTAGAGCGCGAGCAGCTCGAGGTGGTTCTCGAGCAGCATGGCCACGTGGCCGGGCCGGCGCTCGTCGATCGGCCCGAGCCGGCGCAGCAGGAAGTGCGCGAGCCGCACCGATTCGTCGCGGTACTGGCGGTAGGTCCAGCTCCGCTCGTGCTGGCAGAGGAAGACCCGCTCGCCGACCTCGCGGTGCTTTGCGCGCGCCTCGATCTGGGCGCCGACCGTCGGCGGGGCGTCGATCGGGATCGGAGCCGAAGCCGGGGTCGTCGAGGGCGGCGTCGGGGAAGCCAAGGCGTGCACCTCCAGCGCGGGCGGGACGCGGGAGGATACCCATCAGGCCCGCGCTCCGCCGCGCTGTCAGTGCTCGATGATCTCGAGGATGTAGCGCTTCTTCTCCTTGCCGCTGGCGGCCGCCATGATGGTGCGGATCGCGGAGGCGTGGGCTCCCCCCTTGCCGATCACCTTGCCCAGATCCTCCTTCGCCACCGACAGCTCGAGGACGTGCGCGTGCTCGCCGATCACTTCCTTGATCTGCACCTGCTCGGGCTTGTCCACGAGAGCCTGCACGATCGCTTGGATGAGCTGCTTCACCGGAAGCCCTCCCCGTGACGCACCTCCGGGTCGAGCCCTTCGAGTGCTCTGCCTGGGGACGGGCTGCCCCACCCCGGGGGTCACGGTTTCGGGCATCTTACCATTCCTGCTCGCGAGCCGTGACAGAGGAGTTTCGTGAACCGGCCGATGCAGCGGCGGGGCCGGTGCAGGTCGACCGCCTCATGTGTGGGCCCGGGAGGGAAACCTCCTCGCTCCCCGTTCAGGCGAGCGGCGCGCGGCTCGTGCGCAAGGTCACGATGCGCCAGGGCCCGAACCCGACCGTCACGGATCCGCCCGGGCCGGGCCGGACCGGCTCGTGGGCCGGCCTGCCGAGCAGATCGACGGCTACGAGCGCGTGCGCCGGGGTGCCCGCCACGCGCACCGGCGCCTCGAGCGGCTCCGGGCCCAGGTTCACGAGCCGCAGGTCGATCGCGTCCTCGCGCGGCTCGATCGCCGAGACCTCGATCCGCGGGTCCTCGACCTCGACGAGGCGATCGCCGTCGGCGAGCAGGGCGCCGCGGGGCGAGCCGGCCGCGAGCCGGGGGCCCCGGCCGGCGCCGTCGTCGGCGGGCGCCTTCCCGACCGCGAAGGCGAGCGGCGGCGCCGCGAAGGCGTGGGCCTCGGCCGCGCGGCGGGGGTCACCGGCCTGGTGGAGCCGCAGCGACAGCTCGGCCCGATGGGCGCCCGGCACCTGCGCGCCCGGTGTCCGGAGAACCGGACCCGCCGGGCCCGGCCGCAGCCGCAGGTCGGCGCGCGAGAGCCAGCCGACCGCACGCAGCAACGTGACGGCGAGCGCCGCCCCCGCACCCTCCCCCAGCGCCTCGACCTCCGCGAGGCCCCGGTTGGCGACCGTGAGCGAGAGGCCGCCCGGCCCGTGGAGCGTCGCGAAGCGGCGTTGCGGGACGGCGCCGATCGGAAGCTCCGAGGGATGCGGCGAGCCGAACGAATCGGGCGCGGGCGCGATCGGGCGCTCGGCCACCTCGAAGGCGGACTCCACCTCGAAGCGGGCGGCGGCAAAGGGTGCCCGGAGGTGGAGGCGCAGGCGATGGTCGCGCACCGTGTTGTCGAGCGTGGCCTCGAGGTCGAGCCGGTCGAGCCCCGCCAGCAGGCGCAGCTCGAGGCGCACCGGCAGCGCCACCCGGCGCGCGCTGCGCGCGGCGCGCCCCGGCGCCAGCTCCACCGGGACGCGATAGACGAGATCGAGCCCGAGGGCGACCTCGCCGCCCGACACGCGGCGCGCGCGGGCGCGCGCGCGCGCCGGAGCCGCGACGACCTCGCCGCCGGGGACGGGGTCGAAGTTGTACTCGTCGCCGCGGTCGCCCTCGGAGACGACCTGGAGCGCGTCCTCGATGCGCACGCCGTGGGCGCGCGACCAGAGCGTCACGCGGCCCGCGCTGTCGGCCTCGACGCGCCAGCTCGCGTTCTCGATCGCGGCGCCGCCGCCCGGCAGCGACTCCGCGAGCAGCGGCTCGGGCGAGCGGGCCGGGCCCGGGGCCAGCCGGTAGAGCCGCAGCCCGTGGCCCGGCAGCTCGTCGGCGAAGCGCAGGCGCAGGCGCGGGGCCCGGAAGGCCTCGATCGCGACCTCCCGGAGCGACTCGTCGGCGAGCTCGGCCTGGAGGGCCCGGCGCTCCGCCTCCACGTCGAAGCCCGCCTCCGGGGTCGCGCCGAGCCGCACCCGCACCTCGAGGCGCTCCCCCGCGCGCCGCCAGCCGATCCCGTTCGCGTAGAGGCCGTTGAACTCGCGCCGCAGGCCGGGGAGCAGCGCCAGGACGCCCGCGCGGGCGAAGACGCCGCGCACGGGCTTGCCGCCCTCCTGGACGAGCTCGGCCGAGACGGGCACGCGCGCGCCGCCGGCGCGCCGCAGGTGGAAGGGGCGCAGCGCCCCGCCCTTCGCGACCGGGACGTCGAGCTCGAGCTCCGCCTCGACCGCGGAGGGTCCCCCCGCGTTCGGGTTCCAGACCGCGAGCGCCTCGCCGGCCCCCGGCCCGAAGGCCTCGCTCACGGGGACGGCGATGCGCCGGGCGAGCGCGGCGGTCACCGCTTCGAGCCGTTCGCCCGCGATCTCCGCGACGCGCCGGTAGCGGGTGTCCATCTGCTCGTGCACGGCGTCGATCGAGCAGCCGCAGACCGAGTCGTGGGGATGGTTCTCGAGCGCCACGCGCCAGGCGAAGGCGATCCGCTCGGGGTCGGGCGCGCCGCCGAGCAGGCCGAGCCAGGCGGCGAGCGGCTCGAGCCAGCGCGTGAGCAGGCGGTCGTTGGCGAACTCGGCGCGCTTCTGGGGCATGCGCGCCGACGCGCAGCCCGGGAGGAGCGGGCAGCGCAGGCCCGAGCGCAGCTCGCCGCGATGGACCGGGAGGGGCTCGCGGGCCTCGCCGCGCGCGAGCGCCACGTAGCGCGGCAGCGAGCCGATCTCGGCGGTCGTCCCCGGAAGCCGCGCGAGCGCCGGCTCGAGCGCGCCGGGCAGGCGCGGGTCGGGGCTCTCGTGGTCGCTGCCGTTCATGAAGAGCAGGACCGGCCCGTCGCTGTGGCGCGCGAGCGAGGCCGCCTCCGCCCCGAGCCGCGCCGCCAGCGCGTCGGGGTCGTGCGGGAGGTTGACGGCGTTGCCGTAGCCGTGGAGCAGGTACACCGTCGGGAGTCGCGTGCCGTCCGGCGCCTCCCAGGCGAAGAGCAGGCGGTCGACGTCGGCCCCGACGCCGCGCCAGAGCACGGCGGCCTCGAGGCCGAAGCCCGCGAAGAGCTGCGGGAGCTGGCCCACGTGCCCGAACTGGTCCGGCACGTAGCCGACCGGCATGGCACCGCCGAAGGCCCGCGCCCGCTCGAAGCCCACCCGCAGGTTGCGGATCAGCGCCTCCCCCGAGACCAGCCACTCGTCGGGCAGCACGTGCCAGGGCCCGACCGCGAGCCGCCCCTCGCGCGCGAGCTTCTCGAGGCGCGGGCGCGCCCCCGGCCGCACCTCCAGGTAGTCGTCGAGGACGATCGTCTGGCCGTCGAGCAGGAAGTGGCGGAAGGCGGGGTCGGCGTCGAGCAGGTCGAGGAGCCCGTCGACCAGCGTCACCAGGCGCGCGCGGAACTGCTCGTGGGTCCGGTACCACTCGCGGTCCCAGTGCGTGTGGGGGACGAGCACGAGGTGCACGGGTCACTCCTCGCCACCGTAGGTCGCGTCGAGATAGCGGACGATGTCCGCGGACTCGAACATCTCGACGTTGGTGTTCGGGTCCACCAGGAAGGGCACCTGGATGCGCCCGGCGCGGCGCTCGAAGGCGGGCCGGCCCGGGCTGCGCTTGCCGACGTTGTGGAGGCGATAGGGGAGCTCGAGGCTGCAGAGCTTCTCGCGCACGATCCGGCTGAAGGGCGACGCCTCGAAGCTCCAGAGCTCGAGGGGCTCGCGCGGCGCCCGCGAGGGCTCGGCGCGCAGGCCGAGGCCCGGGCGCAGCACGCCGGCCAGGGCGGAGCCGAGGTTCCCGAGCAGGCCGAGGTCGTAGGCGCGCGGCGGGCGGCCCTGGCCGTAGCGGGCGAAGAGGTAGCGGACGATCTCGTCCGACTCGTAGAGCTCCTTGCCGGTGTTGGGGTCCACGAGATACGGGAACTGCTCCTTGCCGCCGCGCTCGCGCACGGCCGGGCGGAAGCGCGTCCCGCCCTTCGGACACGGGCGCAGGTCGGCCTCGAGGTCGAGGGCGGTCAGCGCCTCGCGCACCTTCCTGCAGTAGGGGCAGGCCTCGAACTCGTAGAGCACGAGCGGCTGGGCGGGCCGCGGGCCGAGCGCCTCGACGCGCAGCCCGTTCAGGGGCCGCGCGAGGGTGGCGGCCAGCGAGGTGGCGACGTCGAGGACGCGGTGCATGGCGAGGGTCTCCGGGCGAGGCGCGGAGCCTAGCGCCGGATCCCGCCCTCGCCGAGCACGCGCTCGAGGTAGCGCAGGACGTACTTGCCGAGCACGTCGGCCTCGAGGTTCACGCGCTCGCCGGGCTGGCGCTCGCCGAGGGTCGTCACCGCCAGCGTGTGCGGGATCAGCGCCACCTCGAAGCCGCTCTCGGAGACGCCGGCGAGCGTCAGCGAGACGCCGTCGACGGCCACCGAGCCCTTCGGGACGAGCTGCCTCGCGAGCTCCGGCTCGCAGTCGACCGCGAGCCGCACGTCGCCGCCGCGGCGCTCGAGCGCGCGCACCCGGCCGGTGCCGTCGACGTGGCCCTGTACGAGGTGGCCGTCGAGGCGGCCGTCGGCGCGCAGGGCACGCTCGAGGTTCACGCGCGCGCCCGCGCGCAGGTCGCCGAGCGCGCTGCGCGCGAGGGTCTCGGGAACCGCCTCGAACACCACCTGCTCCGCACCCGCCTCCACCACGGTGAGACACGCGCCGTTGACCGCGATGCTCGCCCCGATCGGCGCGCCCTCGGCCACCCCGGGCGCCTCGACGCGCAGGCGCGTCTTCCCGCCGGCCGGCTCGATCGCGACGACCCGGCCGACCGCCTCGACGATGCCGGTGAACACCGCCTCAGGCCCCGAAGCGCCGCTCGATCTGCCGCCGCATCTCGTCGCGCACCGTCTCGTAGCGCGCCGGCAGCTCGATCGGGGGGTTCGGCAGCTCCGCCACGACGCCCTCGAGCACCTGCGAGTGGTAGCGGACCTTGAAATCCACGAACTTGAGCCCGTGGGCGGTGGAGATCACCACCACGCGGTCGTCGCGGCGGATCGTGCCGCGCTCGACGAGCTTGCGCGTGGCGGCGAGCGCCACGCCGGTGTGGGGGCAGTTGAACAGGCCCGTGCGGTCGGCGTGCGCGCAGGCCTCGGCGATCTCCGCCTCGCTCGCCTGTTCGACCACCCCGTCGAAGCGGCGGATCGCGTCGATCGCCTTCTCGATCGAGACGGGGTTCCCGATCTGGATCGCGCTCGCGAGCGTGGGCCGCGCGGCGATCGGCTCGAAGACCCGGAAGTCGCGCTGGAAGGACAGGTAGAGCGGGTTCGCCGCCTCGGCCTGGGCGCACACGATGCGGGGCCGGCGCGTCACGAGGCCCAGCTCGACCATCATGTCGAGCCCCTTCGCCAGCGCCGACACGTTGCCGAGGTTGCCGCCCGGGATCACGATCCAGTCCGGCACCTCCCAGTCGAACTGCTGCACGATCTCGATGCCGACCGTCTTCTGGCCCTCGATGCGCAGGCTGTTCATCGAGTTGGCGAGGTAGATGCCGTCGCGCTCGGCCACCTGCTTCACGATCTCCATGCAGCCGTCGAAGTCGGTGTCGAGCGCGAAGACGATGGCACCGTTCGCGACCGGCTGGATCAGCTGCGCCACGGAGATCTTGCCGCGCGGCAGGAAGACGACGGCCGGAATGCCGGCCGCCGCCGCGTAGGCCGCGAGCGCCGCCGAGGTGTCGCCGGTCGAGGCGCAGGCCACCGCCGGGATCGCCTTCCCGCGCGCGCGCATCTCCTTCACCATCGAGACCAGCACGGTCATCCCGAGGTCCTTGAACGACCCCGTGTGCGAGTTCCCGCACTGCTTGATCCAGAGATCCTCGAGCCCGAGCTCGCGGCCATGGCGCTCGGCCCAGAAGAGGTTCGAGTGGCCCTCGTACATCGAGACGACGTGTTCGTTGTCGAGGTCGGGGAGCACCCACTCCTTCTTGCCCCAGACGCCCGAGCCGTAGGGCCACTCGTTGCGGTGGGCGCGCTCCTCGAAGAGCCGCTTCCAGTCCGCCGCGGAGGTCTTGCGCAGCTCGTCGAGGTCGTGGACGACCTGGAGGAGGCTCCCGTCGCGCGCGGTGTAGACCACCTCGTCGAGCGCGTAGCGCTCGGCCGGGTCGTGGAGCGCCTCGAACCAGGCGCGGTGACGCGGCTTCGGGTCGCGGGCGCTCACAGCTCCTCCTCGATGCGGATCAGCCGGCTCGGCGCCGTGACGTCGTCGAGCGCGTCGATCGCGTCGAGCGCACGCCGCACGGCCGCCTCGCGGGCGGGGTGGGTCATCACCACCACGGGCACGGCGCCGCGTGCGCCGCCCGAGCCTTCCGGCCCGTCCGAGCCGCGGCCCTTCTGGATCACCGACTCGATCGAGATCCCGTGCGCGCCGAGCGCACCGGTCACGTGCGCGAGGACCCCCGGGCGGTCGACCGCGGTGAAGCGCAGGTAGCAGCGGGCGAAGAGCTCGCCGAGCGGCACGATCGGCTTCGCCACCAGCGACTCGGGCAGGAAGGAGAGCGGCGCGACGCGCCCCGCCGAGCCGCGCCGCACCTCGCGCGCGAGCTCCATGAGGTCGCCGATCACCGCGCTCGCGGTCGGCAGCTCGCCGGCGCCGGCGCCGTAGAAGAGCGTCGGCCCCACCGCGTCGCCGTGCACGGCGATCGCGTTCATGGCGCCGTCCACCTTCGCGAGCAGGCTCTCGGCCGGGATCATCGTCGGGTGCACGCGCACCTCGATCCGCTCGCCGGCCGCGTCGTCGCGCAGCTTCGTGATGCCGAGGAGCTTGATCCGGTAGCCGAGCTCGGCCGCGCTCTCGACGTCGAGCGGGGTGATCGCGCGGATGCCCTCGGTGGGCACGTCCTTGAAGGTCAGGTCCGCGCCGAAGGCCATCGCGGCCAGCAGCGTGATCTTGTGGGCGGCGTCGATCCCGTCCACGTCGAAGCCCGGGTCGGCCTCCGCGTAGCCGAGCTCCTGGGCGCGCTTCAGCACCACCTCGAAGGGCTCGCCGCCCTTCTCCATCTCGCTGAGCACGTAGTTGGTGGTGCCGTTGATGATGCCGTGGACCGAGAGGATGCGGTTTGCCGCGAGCCCTTCGCGCAGCGAGCGCAGGATCGGGATCCCGCCGCCGACGCTCGCCTCGAAGGCGACGTCGGCCGCGTGCGCGCGGCCGGCGTCGAAGATCTCCTTGCCGTGCGCGGCGAGCAGCGCCTTGTTGGCCGTCACCACGGGCTTGCCGCGCGCGAGCGCGCGCAGGACGAGGCGGCGCGCCGCGCCGGTGCCGCCGACGAGCTCGACGACGAGCTGCACGGCCGGGTCGTCGATCAGGCCCTCGGCGTCGGCGTCGAAGCGGATGCCGGAGAGGTCGACGCCGCGGTCGCGGGAGGTCTCGAGGTCGGCGATCCGGACGAGCCGCAGCGGGAAGCCGAGCCGCGCCGCGATCGCGGCGGCGTTGCGCTGGAGCACCTTCGCGACGCCGGTGCCGATCGTGCCGAAGCCGATCAGGCCGACGCCGAGGCCTCCCTCTCCGCTCAAGCCCCGGCCTCCCGCAGGAAGCGGCGGATCCCGCGCACGGCCTGGCGGATGCGGTGGCGGTTCTCGACGAGCGCGAAGCGCACGAAGCCCTCCCCCGTCTCGCCGAAGCCGATCCCCGGCGAGACCGCCACGTGGGCCTCGGTGAGCAGCCGCTTCGAGAACTCGAGCGATCCCATGGCGCGCAGGGGCTCCGGGATCGGCGCCCACACGAACATCGTGGCGAGCGGCTTCTCGATCTTCCACTGGCCCTCGCCGGGCGCGGCGAGCCCGTCGATCAGGGCGTCGCGCCGCTCCTTGTAGACCGAGACCGCCTCGCCGACGCAGTCCTGCGGCCCGCGGAGGGCCACGATCGCGCCCACCTGGATGGGGGTCGGCATCCCGTAGTCGAGGTAGCTCTTGATCCGGCCGAGGGCGTGGATCATGTCCGGGTTGCCGGCCGCGAAGCCGACCCGCCAGCCCGCCATCGAGTGGCTCTTGCTGAGCGAGCCGAACTCGATCGCGACGTCGCGGGCCCCGGGCACCTCGAGGATGCTCGGCGCGCGATAGCCGTCGAAGGTGATCTCGGCGTAGGCGAAGTCGTGGACGACCATCAGGTCGTTCTCGCGCGCGAAGTCGATCACGCGCTCGAAGAAGGCGCGGTCCACGACCTGGGTGGTCGGGTTGGCCGGGAAGGAGAGCACGAGCAGCTTCGGCTTCGGCCAGGTGCGCTTCATCGCGGCCTCGAGGTTCGCGATGAAGTCGCAGTCCGGGGTGAGCGGCACGGTGCGCAGGTCGCCGCCCGCGATGATCACCGCGTACTGGTGGATCGGGTAGGCCGGATCCGGGCAGAGCACGACGTCGCCCGGGCCGATCGTCATCAGCGTGAAGTGGGCGAGGCCCTCCTTCGAGCCGATCACGGCGATCGCCTCGCGCTCGGGGTCGAGCGAGACCCCGTGGCGGCGCGCGTACCACTCGGTGATCGCGGCGCGCAGGTTGGGCAGGCCGCGCGAGGCCGAGTAGCGGTGGTTGCGCGGGTTGTGGGCGGCCTCGCAGATCTTCTCGACCACGTGGCGCGGCGTCGCGAGGTCCGGGTTCCCCATCCCGAGGTCGATCACGTCCTCGCCCCGGCGGCGGGCGGCGCTCATCAGCGCGATGACCTCCGCGAACACGTAGGGCGGCAAGCGGTTGAGCTTGTGGAAGTCGTGGCGCACGGCCATGGGACGGGGATCCTTCGGGGAGTCGGCTAAGTGCGTGAGGCTATTGGACGAATCCCGCGCGGGCAAGCGGCCGGAGGCGCCGTCCGGCCGCGGCGCGCCACGCGCGGTAGGCTCGCCCCGCGCGGAGCGAGCCGGGGACGGAGGGACCGGGGGGATGGCGGACGGGATCGAGCTCCACGCGCTGACCTGCGGCTGGCTCGAGGCCGGGCTCGGGATGTTCGTGGCCGGGGCCGAGGGCCGCATCCGGGTGCCGGTCCCGAGCTTCCTGATCCGGCACCCGCGCGGTGCCGTGGTCTTCGACACGGGGCTCCACGTCGCGACCCAGGAGGACCCCGAGGCGCGCATCGGCGCGATCGCCCGCGTGTTCCGGATCGCGTTCGCGCCGGGCGAGGAGCTGGCCGCGCGCCTCGCTGCGCTCGGGGTGGACCCCGGCGAGGTGCGCTGGCTCGTGAGCTCCCACCTCCACTTCGACCACGTCGGCGGCAACGCCCAGCTCCCGAACGCGCGCTGGCTCCTCCAGCGCCGCGAGTGGGAGGCCGCCCGCGACGCCGAATGGCGGGCGCGCAGCTTCGTCGATCCGCGCGACTACGACCTCGGCCACGACCGCGTGCTCGCCGACGGCGAGCACGACCTCTTCGGCGACGGCGCGATCACCTGCCTGCCGACCTTCGGCCACACGCCGGGCCACCAGTCCCTGCGCCTGCGCGGCGTGCGCGGCGCCGCCGAGGTCGTCCTCACCGCCGACGCCTGCTACCTCCGCCGCACGCTCGCCGACGGCGTGCTCCCGCCCGTCGTGGACGACGCCGGCGCGATGCGCGCCTCGCTCGCGCGCCTGCGCGCGCTCCACGACGCCGGGGCGCGGCTCGTCTTCGGCCACGAGCCGGAGGGCTGGCCGCCGGCCCCCGGCTGAGCGGCTCCGGGCGCGCGGGGCGGCGCTACGGGCCGCCCTCCCTCCCGAGCCGACCGAAGAGCCGGTAGAACGGCAGCCCCGCCGCGAGGACGAGCGCGCAGGCGAGCGTCTCCTGGGGGCGGCCGCGCAGCATCGCGGCAGCGATCGCGAGGTTCGCGGCGAGGTAGAGCAGCGGCACCCACGGATAGCCCCAGCAGCGGTAGGGGCGCGGGCGCCCGGGCTGGCGGCGGCGCAGGGCGAAGAGGGCGAGCGTGTCGAAGCTCGTCGCGAGGACGATCCCGAAGGTCGTGAAGTCGAGGATGCTCGGGAAGCGGCGGAGGGCGAGGAGCAGCGCCACCGCCACCGCGCCCTGGAGCACGATCGCGACGTGCGGGGTGTGATGCGCCGCGTGGACGCGGTCCACGCCGCCCACGAAGCGGCCGTCGAGCGCCATCGCGTAGGCGATGCGCGGGCCCACGAGGACGGTGGCGTTGAGCGTGCCCAGGATCGAGACGACGACGAAGAGCGCGACGGCGCGCCCGCCCGTGCCCCCGAAGAGCGCCTGCGCGGCGGACTGGCCCACGTTGTCGAGGCCGCGCATCCCGGCCGCCGGGATCGCGTAGAGGTAGGCGGCGTTCACCGCGAGGTAGACGGCGGCGCACACGGCGAGCCCGAGGAAGAGCGAGCGCGGCAGGTTGCGGCGCGGCTCGTGGATCTCGCTCGCGACGTAGAGGGTGGCGTTCCAGCCGAGGTAGCTGAAGAGGACGGGCGAGAGGGCCAGCGCGAAGGCGGAGGCCGTGACGGCGCCGGCGCCCGCGGGCGCCGCCGACAGGTTCGACCACGAGCCCTGGCCGGCAAGCGGCGCCAGCAGCACGAAGGCGAGGAGCGCCGCCACCTTCGCGGCCGTGAGCACGTTGTTGAAGCGCGCGCTCGTGCGCACGCCCACGTAGTTGAGCGCCGAGAACGCGACCGTCGCGGCGACGGCCACGGCGAGCCGCGCCCCCTCGCCGAGCGCCAGGAAGGGCGAGAGCGCGTCGGCGAAGCCGGCGGCGAGGGTCGCGATCGTGCCGGCGAAGATCGCAAAGAACGAGAGCCAGCCGGTCAGGAAGCCGGCGGCCGGGTGGAAGGCCTCGCGCAGGTAGACGTAGTCGCCGCCGGCGTGCGGGAACATGGCGCCGAGCTCGGCGTTGGTGAGCGCGCCCGCCAGCGAGAGCAGGGCGCCCGCGACCCAGGCCGCGAAGATCCACTCCGGGTGCGGCAGGCGCTCGGCGATCGCGCCCGGGGTCAGGAAGATCCCCGAGCCGACGACGGAGGCGACGACGAGCAGCGTCGCGTCGGCGAGCGAGAGCTGCCGGCGGAGCCGGTCGCGCGGGTGGCGGTCGTCCGGCTCCGGACCGGCCGGCGCCCGAGGGAGACGCGGGCTTCCCCCGGGCTCCCTCATCTCGGCCTCGCCGCGCCCGCGTTCAGGTCAGGAACGGGATGATGATCAGCGCGACGATGTTCACGAGCTTGAGCATCGGGTTGATCGCCGGCCCGGCCGTGTCCTTGTAGGGGTCGCCGACCGTGTCGCCGGTGACCGAGGCCTTGTGGGCCTCGGAGCCCTTCCCGCCGTGGGCGCCCGACTCGATGTACTTCTTGGCGTTGTCCCAGGCGGCGCCGCCGGTCGTCATCGAGAGCGCCACGCACAGGCCCGAGACGATCGAGCCGATCAGGAGCCCGCCGAGCGCCTGCGCGCCGAAGACGATCCCCACCACCACCGGGATCACGGCCGGGATCAGCGCCGGCGCGATCATCTCGCGCAGTGCGCTCTGGGTCACGATGTCCACGCAGGTGCGGTAGTCGGGCTTGCCGGTGCCCTCCATGAGCCCGGGGATCTCGCGGAACTGCCGGCGCACCTCCTCGACGACCTGCTGGCCCGCCTTGCCGACCGCCTCCATCGCGAGCGAGGCGAAGAGGAACGGGATCATGGCGCCCACGAAGAGGCCGGCCAGCACCTCGACCGAGGCCAGGTCGAAGGCCTCCTCGATGCCGGCGATCCGGCGCAGGTCCTCGAGGAAGGTCGCGAAGAGCACCACCGCCGCGAGCCCCGCCGAGGCGATCGCGTAGCCCTTGGTGACGGCCTTCGTGGTGTTGCCGAAGGCGTCGAGCGGGTCGGTCACCTGGCGCACGGAGTCGCCCATCTCGGCCATCTCCGCGATGCCGCCCGCGTTGTCGGTGATCGGGCCGTAGGCGTCGATCGCCACCACGATGCCGGCGAGCGAGAGCATGGCCATCGCCGCCACCGCGACGCCGAAGAGCCCGGCCAGCCCGTAGCAGGCCAGCATCGCGCCCACGATCACGATCACCGGGACGACGGTGGCCTGCATGCCGACCGCGAGCCCGCTGATGATGTTGGTGGCGTGCCCGCCGACCGAGGAGTCGGCGATCTTCTTGACGTAGCGCGAGCCGTCGCCGGTGTAGACGTCGGTGATCCACATCATGGCGGCGGTCACGACCGCGCCGAGCCCCGCGCACAGCCACAGGCGGAAGCCGCCGATCGCCTGGCCGGCGACGGTCTGCTCGGGCATGTCGATCACCCCGTTCACGAGCACGAGCAGGGCGAGCGTGATCGCCGTCGCGACGCCGAGGCCCGTGTACATGGCCCGCATCACGGCCGGCCGCTCGCCCTGGGGCGGCTCGTCGATCTTCACGAAGAAGAGCGCGGCGATGCTCCCGAAGATCGCGACCGCGCCGATCGCGAGCGGGTAGAGGAACATCGACTGGCTCTCGGGGAAGAGCAGGTGCGCGAGGAGCATCGCGGCGACCGCCGTGACGACGTAGGTCTCGAAGAGGTCGGCGGCCATGCCGGCGCAGTCGCCGACGTTGTCGCCCACGTTGTCGGCGATCACGGCCGGGTTGCGCGGGTCGTCCTCGGGGATGTTGGCCTCGACCTTGCCGACCAGGTCCGCACCCACGTCGGCGCCCTTCGTGAAGATGCCGCCGCCGAGGCGCGCGAAGACCGAGATCAGCGAGCCGCCGAAGCCGAGGCCGATGAGGGCCTGGATCTTCTCGTGGCCGAGCGCGGCGAAGCCCGAGCCCAGCATCATCTGCGCGAAGAGCGCCAGCACGAGGAGACCCGCGCCGACCACCATCAGGCCGGTCACCGCGCCGCCCTTGAAGGCGAGGTCGAAGGCGGCGCGGAAGCCGCTCCGGGCGGCCTCGGCAACGCGCACGTTCGACTGCACCGAGACGCGCATGCCGAAGATGCCCGCCGCGGCGCTCGCGAGCGCGCCGAAGACGAAGCCGGCCGCCATCCAGGCGCCGAAGAAGACCAGCAGCAGGAGCGCGATCGGCAGGCCCACGAGGCCCACCGTGCGGTACTGCCGGCTCAGGAAGGCGCTCGCGCCCTCCGCGATCGCGCCCGAGATCTCGAGCGCCCGCGCGTCGGTGGCCGGCGCCGAGCGCACGCTCGCGTAGAGGTAGACGGCGAAGCCCAGCGCCACGACGGCGGCCAGGAAGGCGAGAGCGATGGTCATCTCGGTCGGTCTCCCGACGCGGCCCGCGGGAGACGGCGGGCGGCGCGCATGACTCTGTCCGGATCAGCGCGCCCCACCTGCGGACCGGACCGGAGCACGGGTCCTGGGCCTGGGCCGGGGCTGGGCGCCTGCTTCCCTGCGGGGACTCCCCGGCTGGCGGCACAACCTAATGAGCGGCCCCCGAAACCGCCAGCCTCCCGGGCGCCCTCACGCGGCCTCGGAGAGGACCGCGAGCATCGCCTCGCGCTCGGGCCCCGCGGCCGGGAGCGCGGGCCGGCGGTCGCGCTCGCGCCAGGCGGTGAGGACCCGGCCCACGAGGACCGGGTCGCTCATCAGCGCGTCGGGCGCGGCCAGCAGGTTGAAGACGCGCATGAAGGCGCGCACGACCGTCGCGTCCGTGCGCAGCGCCGGGATCAGGCCGTCGCGCAGGACCGAGCGCACGAAGGCCTTCGGATCGACGGGCTGGCCGGGCGCGGCGGCGGCCGGGGTGGCGCCGCCCTCGCCGCGCGCCTCGGCGGCCGCGATCTCGCGCGCCTCGCGATCCTGGTCGCGGGCGGCCCGGTACCAGGGCAGGAGCTCGCGCCCGGTCGCGGCGTCGAAGGCGAGCGCGGCGGCCTGCGGGTCGGCGCCGTGCGCGCGCAGCGCGTCGGCGAGCGCGTAGGCGTGCACGAAGGCCAGGGCGCAGCCGCGGCCGTAGAGGGGATTGCTGCAGATCGCGGCGTCGCCGACCACGTGCAGGCCGAGCGCCAGCGGCCGCCCGTCGCGCAGGAAGCGCCGGCGCCGGTTCAGGAGCTTTGCCATCGTGCGCACCTCGGTGACGGGCTCGGCGCGCGCGGGGTCGATCCACTCGCGGGTGGCGGGCAGCGCGCGGGCCGCGGCCTCGAAGGGGCCCGTGTGCACGAGCGCGCGCATCGGGTCGTCCTCGAGCGAGGCGGCAAGCGTGATCGAGAAGATCCCGCCGTCGCCCGGGAAGATCGCGAACTTCATGTAGCCCAGGTCGGCGCCCACCACGCCCTGGTTGGGCGGCGGCGAGGCGCCCGGGCGCAGCCGGTAGAAGCGCGAGGAGTAGAAGATCCCGCACTCCTCGGACTCCTCCTCGACGGGGCCCGCGCCGATCGCCGCGAGCCACGGGACGATCCGCGAGCGGCGCCCGCCGGCGTCGACGACCACGTCCGCGTCCCAGCTCTCGTCGCCCGCCTCGCCGCGCACGCGGGCGCCGGCGACGCGCGGGAGCCCGCTCGCCGCGTCGCGCCCGGCCACGAGGCCCACGACCTCGGCCCCGCAGCGCCACTCGACCCCGGGCCGTGCCAGGACCGCGCGCCGCAGCACCCACTCGAAGGTGATCCGGCGACACGCGAAGAGCGTCAGCTCCTCGTCGCCCGGCTCGGGCCTGCGGTCCTCGACGGTGGGCGGCAGGTAGTCGGCGAAGCGCAGGTCGTAGGCGCCGTGGGCGTGGAGCGCCTCGAGGACCTCGGGCGCGCGGGCGAGGAGCAGGTTGCGCAGGCGGGCCAGGAAGGCGTGCGAGTGCCACACCTGGGGGGCGCCGCGCCGCTCCCAGCGCTCGAAGGCCTCGACGGGGCTCGCCGGGAGCGGCGTCGGGTCGCGCTCGACGATCCGAACCGTATGCCCGTCCTGCGAGAGCGCCAGCGCCGACGCCAGACCCGCGACGCCGCCGCCCACCACCAGGATCCGCGCCATGCCACCTCCGCCGGGCGGGGAACGCTAGCCCGCCTCGTCCCGGCGTTCGAGGCGGTAGCTGGGATCGGCGATCCGCTCGCTGCGGCAGCGCGGGCAGCGGCCGGGCGCGTGGAGGTGGCGGGTCTCGCGGTCGCGGAAGCGGAAGCCGCAGGCGAGGCAGCGGGCGGGCTCCGCCACGAGCCGCTCACCCTGCCCGCGCGCGCTCCTCGCGACGTGGCGCAGCTCCTCCTCGAGCTGGCGCAGCGAGAGCCCGAGCACCTCGCGCAGCACGCCGAAGGCGAAGGCCTCGCGGCGCAGGAGCGCGCGCAGGCGCTGGCGCGGCGTGCGCGTCGCGCCGGCGCCGGGCGGGGAAGCGTCGCGGCCGCCGGGGCCGCCGTCACGCGTGCGGGCGCTCACGGGCGCGAGGATAGGCGGGGCGCGCGCGATAGACTCGCCGCGCGCCGGAGCGCGCGGAGGAGGCGGCATGGACCTGCAGGGCAAGGCGGCGATCGTGAGCGGAGGCGGCACGGGTGTCGGGCGGGCCACGGCGCTGGCGCTCGCGCGCCGCGGCTGCGGGGTCGTCGTGAACTACAGCCGCTCGCAGGCGGAGGCGGAGGAGACCGCGGCGGAGGCTTCGGCGCTCGGCGTCCGCGCGCTCGCCGTCCAGGCCGACGTCGCCGACGACGCCGCCTGCCGGCGCCTCGTCGACACGGCCGTGCGCGCGCTCGGCCGGCTCGACGTGCTCGTGAACAACGCCGGCGCCACGGTCTTCGTCCCGCTCGCGAACCTCGACGGCGTCTCGGGCGACGACTGGACCCGGATCCTCGGCGTGAACCTGATCGGCCCCTTCCAGCTCGCCCGCGCCGCGCGCGCACCGATGGAGGCGGCCGGCGGCGGCGCGATCGTGAACGTGTCGAGCGTCGCCGGGCTCGCCGGCATCGGCAGCTCGATCCCCTACTGCGCCTCGAAGGCGGGGCTCAACGTCCTGACCCTGATCCTGGCGCGCACGCTCGCACCCCGGATCCGCGTCAACGCGGTGGCGCCCGGCTTCATCACCGGCCGCTGGCTCGAGGGGGGGCTCGGCGCCGCCTACGAGCCCGTCAAGAAGGCGATGGAGGCGCGCTCGCCGCTCGCGCGCGTCTGCACGCCCGAGGACGTCGCGCAGGTGATCCTCGCGCTCGTCGCCGACGCCGACATGGTGACCGGCCAGGTGGTGCCGGTGGAAGGCGGGATGCTGATCGCGGGGTGACGGCACCGCGCGCCTCCCCACCCGGGGCGCGGACTCAGCCGACGTCGGCGAGCGCCAGCCGGTCGCCCCAGCGCGCGCGCACGGCGCGCCGCAGCGCCGCGTCGCGGCGCAGGCCCGGGTCGCGCGCCACGGCGTCCTGCGCCGCGCGCCGGGCCACGGGGACGAGGCGGGCGTCGCGCACCAGGTCGGCCAGCCGGAAGTCGGGCAGGCGGCCGCTCTGGCGGGTGCCCAGGAACTCGCCCGGGCCGCGGATGCGCAGGTCCGCGTCGGCGATCGCGAAGCCGTCGGTCGTGCGCAGCAGCGCGGCGATGCGGGCCTCGCTGTCGGCGGTGGCGGCGCGCGCCACCAGCATGCAGCGGCCGGGGCGCGTGCCGCGCCCGACGCGCCCGCGGAGCTGGTGGAGCTGCGCCAGGCCGAAGCGCTCGGCGTGCTCGATCACCATGAGGGTCGCGTTCGGCACGTCTACGCCGACCTCGATCACCGTCGTCGCGACGAGGATCCGGGTCTCGCCCCGCTCGAAGCGCGCCATCGCGTCGGCGCGGGCCGCGGCGTCGAGGCGGCCGTGCACGAGATCGACCGTTGCCTCCGGGAAGGCACGCGCGATGCGGGCCGCGGACTCCGAGACGGCGCGCAGGTCGACCTTCCCGGACTCCTCGACGAGCGGGTAGACGACGTAGACCTGCTCGCCCCGCGCGAGCGCCTCGCGGATCGCCGTCACCACGCGGGCGCCCTGCCCCTCCCGGACCCGCTCGGTCGCGACCGGCGTGCGGCCGGGCGGGAGCTCGTCGATCTGGGTGGCGTCGAGCTCGCCGTAGAGGGTCAGCGCGAGCGTGCGCGGGATCGGGGTCGCGGTCATGACCAGCACGTGGGGCGAGAGGCCGTCGCTGCGCCCGCCGGCGAGCGCGGCGCGCTGGAGGACGCCGAAGCGGTGCTGCTCGTCGATCACGGCGAGCCCGAGGCTCGCGAAGCGCACGCCCTCCTGGACCAGGGCGTGGGTCCCGACCACGAGGTCGATCTCCCCGGCCGCCAGCGCGCGGCGGCGCTCGCGCGCCTCGCGGGCGGGCACCGACGCGGTGAGGAGGGCCACGCGCAGCGCCGTGGCGTCGCCGCCCGCGGCGGCGAGCCGGCGCAGCGAGCGCTCGTGCTGCTCGGCGAGCAGCTCGGTCGGGGCCATCAACGCCGCCTGGTGTCCCGCCTCCGCGACCGCGAGCGCCGCCAGGAAGGCGACGGCGGTCTTGCCGCTCCCGACGTCGCCCTGCAGCAGGCGGTTCATCGGGTGCGGGCGTGCGAGGTCGGCGCGGATCTCGGCGACGGCGCGGCGCTGCGCGCCGGTCAGGCGGAAGGGGAGCGCGTCGAGCGCGGCCTCGGCGCGCGGGCCGGCGGGCGGGATCGCGAGCCCCGGCTCCTCGATCCGGCGCTCGCGGCGCAGCGCGAGGCCGAGCTCGAGCAGGTAGAGCTCCTCGAGGATCAGCCGCTCGTGGGCGGGCGTGCGGCCGGCGGCGAGCGCCTCCGGGTCCGCATCGGGATCCGGAGCGTGGAGCGCGCGCAGGGCCCCGGCCGCGCCCGGCAGCCCGCGCCGTGCGGTGAGTGCCTCCGGCAGATGGCCCACCACGAGATCGCCGTACTCCGCGAGGGCAGCCTGCACGGTGCGGCGCAGCGCGCGCGGCGGGAGCCCCTCGGGCGCCGGGTAGTCGGGCACGATCTGGCGCAGCGCCTCGCCGAGCGCCCCGTCGCCGCCCGGCCCTTCGTCGATCCGCTCGAGCTCGGGGTGGAGCAGCTCCTTCGTGAAGCGGTAGCGGCGCACGTCGCCCGTGACGAGGAGGCGCGTGCCCTTCGCGAGGAGCGGCTGGAGCGCCTCGCCGCCCTGGAACCACTTGAGGTCCACGGTGCCCGTCTCGTCGCCGACGACGGCGTGGAGCACGCGGCGGAAGCGCCCGCCGCGACCGCGCTGGGGTGTGAAGTCCGAGACCAGGACCCGCGCCAGAAAGGTGGCGCGGCGGCCCACCTCGAGCTGGCCCACCGGCACGAGGCGCCGGCGGTCGTCGTAGCGGCTCGGCAGGTGGAGGAGCAGGTCGGTGATCGTCGCGAGGCCGCGGCGCGCGAGCAGCTCCGCGCGCTTCGCGCCGATCCCGGGCAGCGCGCTCGCCGGCCGCGCGAGCGCCTGCTCCGCCCAGGCGGGATCCGCGAGCGCCTCGAGCGCGCGCAGCGCCTCGCCGGCTGCCCGCCGCCGCGCCTCCCCGGCCACGGGCTCCGCGAAGAGCGCCTGCACCCGCGCGAGGACGGCGCGCGCGTCGCGCGGGACCGCGAGCGCGCTGGCCGCTGCCGCGGCCTCGCGCACGGAGCCCTCGAGGTCGCGCACGCGCTCCGCCCGGGCACCCTCGTCGGCGGCCGCGAAGCGCAGCGGGGCCAGGCAGGCCTCGAGGGCGGCGGCGAAGGGGCTCGCGGCCACGGCGACCTCCCTCAGCTCCGGCCGTGGATCTCCTGGAGCGAGCGCACGCCGATCGACTCGAGCTGGAGGGCGCGGATCGCGCTCACCGCGGCGCGGGCGCCCGCCGCCGTCGTGAAGTAGGGAATGCCGCGCTGGAGCGCCGAGCGGCGCATCGCGAGCGAGTCGCGCGCTGCCTGCGGCTCGAGCTCCACGGTGTTGATCACGAGATCGACCTCGCCCCGCTCGAGGCGCGCGACGCAGTCGTCGGCGCCCTGCCCCACCTTCGCGACCGCCTCGGCTGCGACGCCGAGCTCGCGCAGGAAGCCGGCCGTCCCGGGCGTCGCCAGCACGGCGAAGCCGTTGCGCGCGAGCTCCTTGACCGCGGTCGCGACGGCGCCCCGGTCCTCGCGGCGCACCGAGACCAGGACGCGGCCCGCGACCGGCAGCGAGTTGCCGGCCTCGATCTGCGCCTTCGCGTAGGCGCGGCCGAAGTCCGAGTCGATGCCCATCACCTCGCCGGTGCTCTTCATCTCCGGGCCGAGGAGCGTGTCGACACCCGGGAACTTCACGAAGGGAAAGACGGCCTCCTTCACCGAGAAGTGGCGCGGCACGACCTCCTGGGTGAAGCCGAGCTCATCGAGGCTCCGGCCCGCCATCACCAGCGCCGCCAGCTTGGCGAGCGGCACGCCGATCGCCTTCGAGACGAAGGGAACGGTGCGCGAAGCGCGGGGGTTCACCTCGAGCACGTAGACGATCCCGTCCTTCACCGCGAACTGGACGTTCATGAGCCCGCGCACGCCGAGCTCGAGCGCCAGCGCACGCGTGGCCCGCGAGATCTCGTCGGTCACGAGCCGCGGCAGCGACCAGGGCGGGAGCGAGCAGGCGCTGTCGCCCGAGTGGACCCCCGCCTCCTCGATGTGCTCCATGATCCCGCCGATCACGACCCGCTCGCCGTCGCAGATCGCGTCCACGTCCACCTCGGTGGCGTCGGCCAGGAAGCGGTCCACCAGCACCGGGTGCTCGGGCGAGGCCTTCACGGCGAAGCGCATGTAGTCGCGCAGGGCGTCCACGTCGTGGACGATCATCATGGCCCGCCCGCCGAGCACGTAGGAGGGCCGCACGAGCACCGGGTAGCCGATCCGCTCGGCCACCCGCTCGGCCTCCCCGGCGCTCCTCGCCATGCCGGACGGCGGCCGCGCCAGGCCCAGCTTCTCGAGCACCGCTTCGAAGCGCTCGCGGTCCTCGGCCCGGTCGATCGCATCGGGCGGCGTGCCGAGGATCGGGACGCCCGCGCGCTCGAGCGGTACGGCGAGCCGCAGCGGCGTCTGCCCGCCGAGCTGCACGATCACCCCCTCGGGCTTCTCGCGATCGACGATCTCGAGCACGTCCTCGAGCGTCAGGGGCTCGAAGTAGAGCCGGTCGCTCGTGTCGTAGTCGGTCGAGACGGTCTCGGGGTTGCAGTTCACCATGATCGTCTCGAAGCCGGCCTCGCGCAGGGCCATCACCGCGTGCACGCAGCAGTAGTCGAACTCGATGCCCTGCCCGATCCGGTTCGGACCGCCGCCCAGGATGACGATCTTCCGGCGGCCGGTGGGCCTCGCCTCGCACTCGTCCTCGTAGGTCGAGTAGAGGTAGGGCGTGTAGGCCTCGAACTCCGCGCCGCAGGTGTCGACGCGCTTGTAGACGGGGCGCACGCCCTGCTCGTGGCGGAGCGCGCGCACCTCGGCCTCGCTGGTGTTCCAGAGGAATGCCAGGCGGCGGTCCGAGAAGCCCATCTGCTTGGCGGGGCGCAGCCAGGCGCGCCGCTCGGCGGCACCGGCTCCGGCGAGCTCGCGCTCGGCGGCCACGATCTCCTCGAAGTTGCGCAGGAACCAGGGGTCGATCCACGAGCGGCGGTGGAGCTCCTCGACGGAGACGCCGCGCCGCAGCGCCTCGGCCAGCGCCCAGGGGCGCCCGGGCTTCGGCACGTCGATCCGGGCGAAGAGCGCCTCGAGCGGGAGCGGCTCGCCGCCGGGGCCCTCGGGGCTCTCGAGCCCGTCGTGCCCGATCTCGAGCGAGCGCACGGCCTTCTGGAAGCTCTCCTTGAAGGTGCGTCCGATCGCCATCACCTCGCCCACCGACTTCATCTGGGTGGTGAGCGTCGAGTCCGCCTGCGGGAACTTCTCGAACGTGAAGCGGGGGATCTTGGTGACGACGTAGTCGATCGTCGGCTCGAAGCTGGCGGGCGTCTCGCGCGTGATGTCGTTGCGGATCTCGTCGAGCCGGAAGCCGACCGCCAGCTTGGCGGCGATCTTGGCGATCGGGAAGCCCGTGGCCTTCGAGGCCAGGGCCGAGGAGCGCGAGACGCGCGGGTTCATCTCGACCACCACCAGGGCGCCGTCCGCCGGGTCGACCGCGAACTGCACGTTCGAGCCGCCCGTGTCCACGCCGATCTCGCGCATGATCGCGAGCGACGCCGAGCGCATCGCCTGGTACTCCTTGTCGGTGAGGGTCTGGGCCGGCGCCACCGTGATCGAGTCGCCCGTGTGGACGCCCATCGGGTCGAAGTTCTCGATCGAGCAGACGATCACGACGTTGTCGGCGCCGTCGCGCATCACCTCGAGCTCGTACTCCTTCCAGCCGAGGACGCTCTGCTCGAGCAGGACCTGGTGGCGCGGCGACTGCTGGAGGCCCCAGCTCACCACGGCGTCGAAGCCGGCGTCGTCCCAGGCGATGCCGGCGCCCGCGCCGCCCAGCGTGAAGGAGGGCCGGACGATCGCCGGCAGGCCCACGTGGGCCAGGAGCGCGCGCGCCTCCTCGACCGAGTGCACGTAGCCCGAGCGTGGCACGCGCAGGCCGATCTTCTCCATCGCCGCGCGGAAGCGCTCGCGGTCCTCGGCCTTCAGGATCGCGTCGAGCTTCGCCCCGATCAGCTCGACGCCGTGGCGCTCCAGGACGCCCGCCTCGGCGAGGTCGATCGCGAGGTTGAGGGCCGTCTGGCCTCCGATCGTCGGCAGCAGGGCATCGGGCTTCTCGCGCGCGATGATCTTCTCGACGCTCTCGACCGTCATCGGCTCGACGTAGGTGCGCTCGGCGGTCTCCGGGTCGGTCATGATCGTGGCCGGGTTCGAGTTCACGAGGACGACCCGGTAGCCCTCTTCGCGCAGCGCCTTGCAGGCCTGGGTCCCCGAGTAGTCGAACTCGCAGGCCTGGCCGATCACGATCGGCCCGGAGCCGATCACGAGGATCGTGTGGATGTCGCTCCGCTTCGGCACTCAGCGTCCCCTGGCGACGTCGAGGCCCGTCACCGTCTCGCCGCGCTTGTGGCGCAGCACCATGTCGCGGAAGCGGCCGAAGAAGTAGCCGGCGTCGTGCGGGCCGGGCGACGCCTCGGGGTGGTACTGGACCGAGAAGAGCGGCCGGGTCGCGTGCGCGAGGCCTTCCACGGTGCCGTCGTTCAGGTTCAGGTGCGTGACCTCGACCGGCTCCCCCGCAGCCCGCAAAGACTCCGCGTCGACCGCGTAGCCGTGGTTCTCGGCGCAGATCGCGACCTTCCCGGTGGCGAGGTCCTGGCCGGGCTGGTTGCCTCCGCGGTGCCCGAACTTGAGCTTGCGCGTCGTGCCGCCGAGCGCGAGGCCCAGGATCTGGTGCCCGAGGCAGATGCCGAAGACCGGGAGCCGCCCGGCCAGCTCGCGCACCGGCTCGCGCACGCCCGCCACCGCTGCCGGGTCGCCCGGCCCGTTCGAGAGGAACACCGCGTCGGGCTCGTGGCGCAGCGCCTCGGCCGCGCTCGTGGCCGCGGGCACGACCGTCACGTCGAAGCCGTGCTCGACGAGCAGGCGCAGGATGTTGCGCTTCACGCCGAGGTCGTAGGCGACGAGGCGCAGCGCCGGCTCGGGCCGCGCGCCGCGCGGGATCTGGCCCGCGATGCCGGGCCAGATCCCCTCGCTCCAGCGATAGGGCGCGCGCGTGGTGACGGCGGCCACGAGGTCACGGCCGTCGAGGGCCGGCGCCTCGCGGGCGGCGCCCACCAGGTCTCCGGCGTCCTGGCGTGCGGGATCGGTCGAGAGCACGCCGCTCTGGACCCCGCCGTCGCGGATCCGCCGCACCAGGGCCCGGGTGTCGATGCCGGCAAGCCCCGGCACGCCCCAGCGCCGGAGGAACGCGTCGAGCGGCTCCTCGGCGCGCCAGTTGCTCGGCGTCTCGCAGAGCTCCTTCACGACGAAGCCGGACAGGAAGGGCCGCGCCGCCTCCTCGTCCTGCGGGTTCGCGCCGACGTTCCCGATCTGGGTGCAGGTCATGGTCACGATCTGCCCGGCGTAGGAGGGGTCGGTCACGATCTCCTGGTAGCCGGTCATGCTCGTGTTGAAGCAGACCTCGCCGCTCGCGACCGCCTGCGCGCCGAAGGCGTGCCCGCGGTAGACGGTGCCGTCGGCGAGCGCCAGCGCGGCGGGGCGGCGGACCCGGAGGCTCTGCGTCACGGCACCAGCACCCCGCGGTGCGCGTCGTAGACGAGCGTGCCCCCGACGACGGTCACCATGGCGCGGCCGATCAGCTCGCGGCCGACCCAGGGGGAGTTGCGGCTCTTCGAGAAGCCCTTCGCGGGGTCGTAGGTCCAGCGCCGCTCGGGGTCGATCACGACGAGGTCGGCGGCCGCGCCCACGGCGAGCGAGCCGCCCGGGCGCCCGATGATGCGCGCGGGCCCGGTCGAGAGCCGCCGCACCCACGCGAGCGGGGTCAGCTCGCCGGCGCGCACGAGCTCGAGGGTCACCGGCACGGCGGTCTCGAGCCCGATCACGCCGGGCGGTGCGGCCGTGAACTCGACGTCCTTCTCGTGGACGGCGTGGGGGGCGTGGTCGGTGGCGATCGCGTCGATCGTGCCGTCGGCGAGCGCCGCCCGGCAGGCCTCGACGTCGCGAGCCCCGCGCAGGGGCGGCGCCATCTTGGTGTTGGTGTCGTAGCCGAGCGTGGCCTCGTCGGTGAGGGTCAGGTGGTGCGGCGTCACCTCGGCGGTCACGTGGACGCCCCGCTCGCGGGCGGTGCGGATCAGGTCCACGGCACCCGCCGTCGAGACGTGGGCCACGTGCAGGTGCGCGCCGGTCAGCTCGGCGAGCATGAGGTCGCGCGCCACGTGCACCACCTCGGCGACGGCGGAGTTGCCGGGCAGGCCGAGCCGGGTCGAGACCGGCCCCTCGTTCACGACCCCCTCGCGCACCAGGGTGCGGTCCTCGGCGTGGGTGATGATCGGGACCCGCACGAGCCCCGAGTACTCGAGAACCCGGCGCATCACGCCCGAGTCCATGATCGTCCGCCCGTCGTCGCTGAAGGCCACGACGCCGGCCTCGACCAGCGCCGTCATCTCGGTCATCACCTCGCCGGCGAGGCCGCGGGTCGCTGCCGCCACCGGGTAGACGCGCGCCGGCGACTCCTGGCGCGCGCGGTCGAGGATGTACTCGGTCACCGCGGGGTCGTCGTTCGGGGGCTGGGTGTTGGCCATGCACACCACGGCCGTGAAGCCGCCCGCCACGCCGCAGCGCCCGCCCGAGGCAATGTCCTCCTTGTACTCCTGGCCCGGCTCGCGCAGGTGCACGTGGAGGTCGACGAAGCCGGGCGCCACCCAGCAGCCGGCCGCGTCGATCACCTCGGCGCCGGCGGTCTCGACGCCGAGCGCGCCCGGCGCGCCCAGCGCGGCGATGCGCCCGTCCTCGACGAACACGTCGGCCTGCTCGTCGCGCTCGCCAGCGGGATCGAGGACACGCCCGCCGCGGATCCAGAGCCTCGCCATCCTCGTCCCGGCCTCCCTCTCCTAGCCTTCGCGCCGTGCCGCCTCGCGGGGCGAGCGGCCGGCGAACAGGTAGAGCACCGCCATCCGCACCGCGACGCCGTTGCGCACCTGGTCGAGGATCACGCTCGGCCGGTGGTCGGCGAGATCGTGGGCGATCTCGACCCCGCGGTTGATCGGGCCCGGGTGCATCACGATCGCGTCGTCCTTTGCGAAGCGCAGCTTGCGGCGGTCGAGCCCGAAGGTGGCAGCGTACTCGCGGATGCTCGGGAAGAAGCAGCCGGCCAGCCGCTCCTGCTGGATGCGCAGGAGCATGACCACGTCGGCCCCTTCGAGCGCCTCGCGCAGCGAGGTGTAGGCCTTGGCGCCGAGGCTCTCGACCGCCGCGGGCAGCATGGTGGGCGGCGCCGCGAGCCGCACCTCGGCACCGAGCTTCGAGAAGGCATGGAGGTTCGAGCGCGCGACCCGCGAGTGCTGGATGTCGCCCACGATCGTGACCGTGAGGCCGTCGATGCGGCCCTTCTCCTGCCAGACCGTGAACAGGTCGAGGAGCGCCTGGGTCGGGTGCTCGTGGGCGCCGTCGCCGGCGTTCACCACCGGCGCCTCGAGCGCGTCGGCGAGCCGCTTCGGGACGCCCGCCACCTTGTGGCGGACCACCACCACGTCGGGGTCCATCGCGTCGAGCGTCATCGCGGTGTCGAGGATGCTCTCGGCCTTGACCAGGCTCGAGCTCGACGGCGAGAAGTTGACCACGTCCGCCGAGAGCCGCTTGCCGGCGATCTCGAAGCTCGTGCGGGTGCGGGTCGAAGGCTCGAAGAAGAGGTTGATGATGGTGCGCCCGCGCAGGGTCGGGACCTTCTTCACGTCCCGGCGCCCCACCTCCTCCATGCGCAGCGAGGTCTCGAGGATGCGTTCGAGGTCGGCCCGGTCGAGGTCCTCGATGCCGAGCAGGTCGCGCCCCATCATGACCGCGTCGCCCTCTGGATCATGGAATCGTCCCCCTCCGACGCCGGATCGCGAAGCACCACCACCTCGAGCGGCCCGTCGAGGCCGCCCGCGAGCCCGCGCAGCTCCACCCGCTCGCTGCGCTGCGTGGGAAGGTTCTTGCCCACGTAGTCGATCTTGATCGGGAGCTCGCGGTGCCCGCGGTCGACGAGCCCGACCACCTGCACGGCCTGCGGCCGCCCGAAGTCCATCAGCGCGTCCATCGCCGCCCGGATCGTGCGCCCGGTGCTGACCACGTCGTCGACCAGCACCACCACGTGCCCGTCGACGGCCGACGGCATCTCGGTGCGCCGCAGCGGCGGGCGCTCGGCACGCGTCACCAGGTCGTCCCGATAGAGGGTGGTGTCGAGGATCCCGACCGGCACCTCGACACCGGCGATCTCGACGAGGTTCGCCGCGATCTGCCGCGCCAGCGGCACGCCGCCGTTCGGGATCGCCACCAGGTAGAGCGTGGCGAGGCGATCGTTGCGCTCGAGGAGCTCGTGGGAGATCCGCACGAGCGCGCGCCGGATCGCGACGTCGTCGAGGACCACGGACGCCGCCGGGGAAAGCCCGCCCCCGGAGCCGGCGCCTCCCGGCTCGACGGTGGACATGGCGGCGCTGCGCGGCGCCGTGGGGGAAGAGGGGTCCCTCACGCTTCACCTTTGTCCGCCTCGCGGGACGGACTTAAAAGGCCGACGATCCGGGCGCAGGCTATCGGGCCGGCGGGGGCCGTCAAGGGCCCGGCGGGCCGCCGGCCGGCGAGCGCCTCCGGCGGCGCCGCGCGCCTGCTCGCGCCCCTGCTCAGTGGATCCCGCGCCCGATCCGGTCCCAGCGCATGTGCTCGGTCATGAGCTCCCACCAGGTGAGCGGGTTCAGGAGCTCGGCCCACGAGCCGTTCCAGTCCCAGGACCAGTAGAGCACGAAGGCGGGCCCCTTCAGCTCGGCGAGCCGCACCGTGCCCCAGATCCGGCTGTCGTTCGAGTGGTCCCGGTTGTCGCCCATCATGAAGTAGCGGCCCGGCTCGAGGGTGATCGGGCGGCGCTGGGGGCCCGGGAGGCGGGGGTCGTCGAGGATCGCGTGGGTGCGGCCGTCGAGGGTCTCCCGCGAGAGCTCGAGCAGGCTCCCGTTCTCGTCGCGCACCGTCTCGTCGCTGCGCTCGACCGGCACGGGCTCGCCGTTGATCCGGAGCTGGCCGCCGCTCACCTCGATCGTGTCGCCCGGCAGGCCGACGATGCGCTTCACGAAGCGGTCCTCGGGCAGCTCGGGCCGCAGGTCCGCCGGGAAGATCCCGCCGTAGCGGTCGCGCGCGACGTCGAAGACGACCACGTCGCCGCGCCGGGGCTCGCGCAGGCCGGGCAGACGCAGGTCCGTGAAGGGCACCTGGATCCCGTACACGAACTTGTTGACGAACAGGTGGTCGCCGACCAGCAGGGTCGGCAGCATCGACTCCGAGGGGATCCGGTAGGGCTCGATCACGCAGGAGCGGATCCCGAGCGCGATCGCGACCGCCACCAGCAGCGTGCCGAACTGGTCCCAGAGCCGGCGCGCGAGCGTCGCCGGCGGGGCGGGAGCCTGCGCGTCGGCCGGCTCCCGGCGCTGCGCCTCGCTCATTCGCGCTCCAGGCGCAGGGCGGCGAGGAAGGCCTCCTGCGGGATCTCGACCTGCCCCACGCGCTTCATCCGCTTCTTCCCTTCCTTCTGCTTCTCGAGCAGCTTCCGCTTGCGCGAGATGTCGCCGCCGTAGCACTTGGCCGTCACGTTCTTGCGCAGCGCCTTCACCGTCGAGCGCGCGATCACGCGCGAGCCGACGGCGGCCTGCAGCGCCACCTCGTACATCTGGCGCGGGATGAACTCCTTGAGCTTGCGGACCAGCTCGGAGCCGCGGAAGTAGGCCTTGTCACGGTGCACGATCAGCGAGAGCGCGTCCACCGGCTGCCCGTTCACCAGCACGTCGAGCTTCACCAGGTCCGCCGGGCGGAAGCCGATCAGCTCGTAGTCGAAGGAGCCGTAGCCGCGGGTCGCGCTCTTCAGGCGGTCGTGGAAATCGGCGACGATCTCGGCGAGCGGCAGCTCGTAGCGGATCTGCACCCGCGAGCCGTGCACGTGCATGTCGCGCTGGGTGCCGCGCCGTTCCTGGCAGAGCGCCAGCACCGGCCCCACGTACTCGGAGGGCACGTGGATCGTGGCGAGCATCACCGGCTCCTCGATCCGCTCGACGCGCGACTCGTCGGGCAGCGCGGCCGGGCTGTCGATCTCGATCTCCGCGCCGCTCTCGAGCACCACGCGATAGCGCACCGTCGGCGAGGTGGTGATCAGCGAGAGGTCGTACTCGCGCTCGAGTCGCTCCTGGATGATCTCGGCGTGCAGGAAGCCGAGGAAGCCGCAGCGGAAGCCGAAGCCGAGCGCCGCGCTGCTCTCGGGTTCGTAGCGGAAGGAGGAGTCGTTGAGGCGCAGCTTCTCGAGCGCCGCCTTCAGGTCCGCGTAGTCGTCGGCGTCCACCGGGTAGAGCCCGGCGAAGACCATCGGCTTCACCTCGCGGAAGCCGGGCAGCGCCGCGGCCGCCGGCCGCGCGAGCGCGGTGATCGTGTCGCCGATGCGCACGTCGTCGAGCGTCTTGATCCCGGCGATCACCAGGCCCACCTCGCCGGTCTCGAGCGCGTCGACGGAGCGGGGATGCGGGTCGATCAGGTCGAGCTCCTGCACGTCGTGCTCGGAGCGGCGCGCCATCAGCAGCACGCGCTCGCCGCGGGTGAGCCGGCCGTCGACGACCCGCACCAGCAGCACCACCCCGACGTAGGGGTCGAACCACGAGTCGTAGATCAGCGCGCGCAGCGAGGTGCCGGGGTCCCCGGCCGGCGGCGGCACCTTCTCGACCACCCGTTCGAGCAGGGCCTCGATCCCCTGACCGGTCTTGGCCGATACGTGGAGGACGTCGGCCTGGGCGAGGCCGATCACGTCCTCGATCTCCTGGGCCACCCGCTCGGGCTCCGCGGACGGGAGGTCGATCTTGTTCAACACCGGGATGATCTCGAGGCCGGCTTCCACGGCCAGGTAGGTGTTGGCGAGCGTCTGCGCCTCGATGCCCTGGGCGGCGTCCACCACCAGGATCGCGCCCTCGCAGGCCTGCAGCGCGCGCGACACCTCGTAGGAGAAGTCCACGTGGCCGGGGGTGTCGATCAGGTTCAGGACGTAGACCTGGCCGTCCGCCGCACGGTGGTAGATGCGCGCGGTCTGGGCCTTGATCGTGATGCCCCGCTCGCGCTCGAGCTCCATCTTGTCGAGGAACTGGGCGCGCTTCTCGCGGTCGTTGAGCGCCTGGGTGGCGTCGAGCAGGCGGTCGGCGAGCGTGCTCTTGCCGTGGTCGACGTGCGCGATGATGCAGAAGTTGCGGATCCGCGCCTGCTGGCTCACGGGGCGCGTCCGGCCGCCGCGAGGGCCTTCTCGAACCAGGCGTGGGTGCGCCGCAATCCGGCCTCGACGGGCACGCGCGGCCGCCAGCCGAGGACGGACTCGGCGAGCGAGATGTCGGGGCGGCGCACCTTCGGATCGTCGGGGGGCAGCCCCTGGAAGACGATCTCGCTCGACGAGCCGGCGATGCGCACGATCGTGCGCGCCATCTCGACGAGGCTCATCTCCTCGGGGTTGCCGATGTTCATGGGTCCCACGTGATCGGAGCGGAGCAGCCGCCAGATCCCCTCGATCAGGTCGTCCACGTAGCAGAACGATCGCGTCTGCGAGCCGTCGCCGAAGACCGTGATCGGCTCGCCGCGGATCGCCTGGCACAGGAAGTTCGGGATCGCGCGGCCGTCGGCGAGCTGCATGCGCGGCCCGAAGGTGTTGAAGATGCGGACGATGCGGACGTCGACCCCGTGGTGGCGGTGGTAGGCCATCGTCATCGCCTCGGCGAAGCGCTTGGCCTCGTCGTAGACGCCGCGGATCCCGACCGGGTTCACGTGGCCCCAGTAGCTCTCGGGCTGCGGGTTCACCTCGGGATCGCCGTAGCACTCGGAGGTGCTGGCCAGCAGGAAGCGGGCGCCCTTGGCCTTCGCCAGCCCGAGCGCCTTGTGGGTGCCGAGCGAGCCGACCTTCAGGATCTGGATCGGCAGCCGCTCGAAGTCGGCCGGGCTGGCGGGCGAGGCGAAGTGCAGCACCGCGTCGAGCGGGCCGGCGACGTAGAGGTAGTTGGTGACGTCGTAGTGCTCGAACGAGAAGCGCTCGTGGCCGAGCAGCGGCGTCACGTTCTCCATGTGCCCGGTGAGCAGGTTGTCGAAGCACAGGACCTCGCAGCCCTCGGCGAGCAGCCGCTCACAGAGGTGCGAGCCGAGGAAGCCGGCGCCTCCGGTCACCAGCACGCGCTGCAGGGCTCGCGACGTCAAGCGGATCCTCCTGGGGAGGCGAGGTAGGCGTGCAGCCCCTCGGCCCAGCTCGGCATGCGCACGCCCGCGCGTTCCGCCTTGGCGAGATCCAGCACCGACCAGGCCGGGCGCGGCGCCGGACGCGGGAACGCCGCGGTGGTGACCTTCTCGATGGGCAGCTCCGGATGGCCCCAGGCGTCCACGGCGGCCCGGGCGAGCTCCCACCAGGTGGCCGAGCCGGAGTTCGCCGCATGATAGATCCCGCGCGCATCGCGCTCCACCAGCAGGAGCAGCGCATCCGCCAGGTGGCCGGCCCAGGTGGGCGAGCCGCGCTGGTCGTCCACCACCCGCAGGGGCGGCCCCGCTCCTCGCCAGGCGCGTTCCGCCGCCTCGAGGATCGTGCGTACGAAGTTCCGCCCGGGCCCGAAGAGCCAGGCGGTGCGCACCACGAGCGCATCGGGATGGGCGGCCCTCGCGCGCGCCTCGCCCTCGAGCTTGGTCTGCCCGTACACCGAGCGCGGGCCGGTCGGGTCGTCCTCGCGATAGGGCCGCCGTGCGGTGCCGTCGAAGACGTAGTCGGTCGAGACCTGCACGAACGCGGCCCCGGCCGCGCGGCTGGCCTCGGCGAGCCAGCCGGGCGCGAGCGCGTTCGCGCGGTGGGCGGCCTCGGGCTCGGACTCGCAACGGTCGACGTGCGTCATCGCGGCCGCGTTGACGACCACGGCCGGGGGGCCACCCGGAGCCCCGAGCACGGCGTCCCGCACCGCCTCGCGGTCGGTGACGTCGAGCTCGTGACGGGCCGGCGCCGCCACGAAGGCCTCGCGCGCGCGCAGCCGCTCGACCAGGCACCGGCCGAGCTGGCCCCCGGCACCCGTGACGAGCCAGCGACGCGTTCCCGCCGGAGCCGTCACCGCTACGGCGGCCCTTCCGCCAGCACCCAGGTCGAGACGCGCTCCTCGCGCTCGAGCCGCTCGGCCACGTCCTCCGCCTCGCTGCGCGTCGCCAGCGGCCCGACCCGTACCCGCCATCGTGCGGTGTCGGATCCGGTGGAGGGGGCGACGTAGACCGGGTGGCCCCGCGCGCGCAGCCGGCGCGCGAGCTGCTCGGCGGCGGAGGCTTCGGCGAAGGCACCCACCTGCACCGCGAAGGAGCCGGCGGGCGGCGGCGCGGCCACCTCGGGCAGCGGGGGCTCGGGCGCTGCTCCCGCAAGCGGTTCGCCTGCAGCGGACTCGACGGGCGGCGGTGCAGCGGCAGCCGCTTCCGGCCTTGCCGCAGAGGCAGGCGCGTCCGCGGCAGCCGCCGGCCCGTCCTCCCCGGCCGCGCCCGGCACCGCAACGTCGGGCGCAGCGGGCGGCTCCGCCGCAACGTCCGGCGCCGCGGCCGCCACCGGCTCACTGCCGACCGCGACCTGCTCGGTGCGCCCGAGGAGGTAGTCGAGCAGCAGGTCCGGCTCCTCCATGACGAGCCCGCCGACCACGCCGAGCGCGAAGCCGAGCACCACGAGCAGGCCCGCGCCCGCGAGGGCCGCGGCGAGGCCGGATCCGCGCCGGCGCTCCCCGCGGCCCGATCCGGTCCTTCGCGCGCGGGGAGCCTCCTCCTCGCTCACATCCGCTCCGGTGCCGACAGGCCGAGCAGGGCGAGCCCGTTGGCGAGCACCGTGCGCACGGCCAGCGCCAGCGCGAGGCGGGCGCCCGTGAGCGCCGCATCCTCCGACAGCACCCGGTGGCGCACGCCGTCCTGCACGTAGGGATTCCAGAGGCCGGCCACGTCGCGCAGGTAGTACGCGAGGTGGTGCGGCTCGCGCCCGGCTGCCGCCTGCGCCACCACCGCCGGGAGCTCGAGCAGCTTGCGGATCAGCGCGAGCTCCTCGGGCAGGACGAGCGGTGCCGGGTCGGCCGCGGCGGCCGGCGGCATCGCGACGCCCTGCTCCGCCGCCTTGCGCTCGATGCCCCAGGTGCGCGCGTGGGCGTACTGCACGTAGTAGGCAGGGTTCTTCTTCCAGTCCTGCTCCTGGGCGAGATCCAGGTCGAAGTCGAGGTGTCCGTCCGCCTTGCGCTGCACCATGAAGAAACGGAACACGTCGGCGCCGACCTGCTCGAGCAGCTCGTCGACGGTGACGTAGGTGGCGCGGCGCGTGGACTGCTTCACCTGCTCGCCGCCGCGGGTCAGCGTCACGAACTGGTGCATCACCAGCTCGACGCGCGCCGCGTCGCAGCCGAGCGCGCCGAGCGCCGCGCGCACGAAGGGGAACTGCTCGATGTGGTCGGCGCCCTGCACGTCGACGATCCGCTCGAAGCCGCGCCGGAACTTGTCGCGGTGGTAGGCGATGTCGGGGAGCAGGTAGGTGGGCTCGCCGGAGCTCTTCACCAGCACGCGGTCGCGCTCGAGCCCGAGCGCGGTGGCGCGCAGCCAGGTGGCGCCCTCCGCGTCGTAGACCAGGTCCTTGGCGCGGAGGTCGGCGAGCACGGCGTCGAGCGCGCCGCTCTCGTAGAAGGTCTTCTCGTTGGTGTAGACGTCGAAGCGGATGCCGAGGGCGCGGAGCGTCGCTTCGATCTCCGCGAAGATGCGTTCCTGGGCGGCCTCGCGGAAGGCGCCCTCGGCGGGCTCGTCGGCGAGCGCGTCCCCGTGGCGGGCGCGCAGCGCGGCGGCGATCTCGGCGATGTACTCGCCCTGGTAGCCGTCGCGCGGGAAGGCCACCGGCAGCCCCCCGACCGTCTCGGGCCAGGGGGCGTCGGCCCGGGCCAGCGCCGCGGGCGGCGGCGGCGCAGCGCGGCCGAGCTGCTCCAGGTAGCGCGCCTTCACCGACTGGCCGAGCACGCGCATCTGCCGCCCGCCGTCGTTGAAGTAGTACTCGCGGGTCACGCGCTCGCCGGCCGCCTCGAGCAGGCGGGCGATGCAGTCGCCGAGCACGGCCTGGCGGCCGTGGCCGAGGGTCAGGGGACCGGTGGGATTCGCCGACACGAACTCGACCTGCACGCTCGCGCCGGCGCCCGGCTCGACGCGCCCGAAGCCCGGGCCCGCCGCCAGGATCTCGAGCAGCCCACGCCGCCACTCGTCGTCGGCGATCCAGAGGTTCACGAAGCCGGGGCCGGCGATCTCGGCACGCGCCACGAGCCCGCCCGCCGCGCCGAGCGCCGCCACCAGCCGCTCGGCCACCGCACGCGGCGGCTCGCGCAGGCGCTTGCCGAGCAGCAGCGCCGCGTTGCAGGCGAAGTCGCCGTGCTCGGCCTGGCGCGGCGGATCGAGCGCAAAGGGCGGCAGCGGGCCCGCGTCGCCGGCCTCCCGGAGGATGGCCCCGATCGCGGTCTCGAGCGCTCGGCGCAGGCGTTCGCGCATGGCGGCTGAACATCCCCCCCGCGGCGGGGCGAGTCAAGGAAGCGGGGGGCTCGTGCTCCCGCCGCCGGGCGCGTCGCTGCGGGGCACCCGGACCAGGATCTCGCCGGGCCGCACCCAGCGCAGCTCCTCGCGCACGGCCCGCTCCTGGGCGAAGCGGTCGCCGGCCAGCGCATCGATCTCGCTGCGGAGCGCCTCGTTGCGCTCCGCGAGCGAGCGCCCGCGCGCACGGACCTCCTCGACTTCGTGATGCAGCCGCCGCCACGTGTCGACGCCGTTCTCCGCGTCGAACCACGCCCAGACGGCCGCGGCGGCGACCAGCAGGATCGCAACGAGTAGCGGGCGCACTCCCCACCCCCTCGGGAGGCGGACCCACGCTAGCAGGGAGCCCGCCGGGCCGCCCGGTGGCGGGCCGGCTCGGCCCCCCCCGGCGCTACTCCGGCGCCGCCGCCGGCCCCTGCGTCGCGCCGGTTGCGAGCTGCCGGATCCGCTCGTGGTACACGGCCGCGTCCCAGTCGCGCGGGCCGATGTAGCGGGCCAGGATCCGGCCGTCGCGGCCGATCAGGTAGCTCTCCGGATAGCGATAGGTCTGGTACGCCTCCGCGACCGTCTTCTCCGGGTCGAGCAGGATCGGGAAGCCCAGGCCGAGGCGCTCGCGGAACGCCTCGACGGGCGCGCGCTCCGCGTCGGTCGAGACGGCCAGGAGCCGGAAGTCGGTGCCGGCCAGCGCCTCGTGCAGGCGCTGCATCGCGGGCATCTCGTCCTCGCAGGGCTTGCACCAGGTGGCCCAGAAGTTCAGCAGCACCACCTTGCCGCGCAGGTCCGCGAGGCTCACGCTCCCGCCGTCGAGGCCTGGCAGCGTGAAGCCGGGGGCCGGCTGGCCAGGCCGGATCGGCTCGGGCGGCGGGCCCGTCGCCCAGAGCGCCGCGAACACGGCGACCGCCACCAGCACGGCCGCGGCGATCGCGCCGCCCCGTGAGCCCAACGCTCAGACCTTCGGGCGCTGCTTCGTGGACTTGCCGGCGCCGCCCGCGGCGCCGTGGGCCTTGCCGCCCGCCCGGGCGCGGCCGCGCGGCCGGGCGTCGTCCTCGGCCTTGGGCTTCGCCCGCCCCTTCGCCTTCGTCTCGCCCTCCGCCTTCGCCCGGCGCGCCGGCACCTTCGCCTCACTGCTCGAGGTCGTGCGGTCGACCAGCTCGACGAGCGACAGCGGTGCGGCGTCGCCCACCCGGCGGCGGACCTTGAGCACGCGCGTGTAGCCCCCGGCGCGCTCCTGGTAGCGGGGCGCCAGCTCGTCGAAGAGCTTGGTCGCCACCTCCCGTGTGCGCACGACACGCATGGCGAGCCGCCTCGCGTGCAGGTCGCCGCGCTTGCCGAGCGTGATCATCCGCTCGGCCACGCGGCGCACCTCCTTGGCCTTGGCGTCGGTGGTCTCGATCTGCTCGTGCTCGAGCAGCGAGGTGACCATGTTGCGCAGCATCGCGAGCCGGTGGGACGTGGTGCGCCCCAGCTTGCGTCCGCCCCAGCGGTGTCTCATCTCAGGCCTCGCGCGACTCGCGGATCTTCTCGAGATCCTTGCGCGTCGGGAAGTTGTCGAGCGTCATGCCCAGCGAGAGGCCCATGGAGGTCAGCACCTCCTTGATCTCGTTGAGCGACTTGCGGCCGAAGTTCTTGGTCTTGAGCATCTCGGCCTCCGTCTTCTGCACCAGCTCGCCGATGTACTTGATGTTGGCGTTCTGGAGGCAGTTGGCCGAGCGCACCGACAGCTCGAGCTCGTCGACCGAGCGGAACAGGTTCGGATTGAGCGGCTCGGGCTCCTCGATGCTCGGGCCACCGGCTTCCGTCGGCTCCTCGAAGTTGATGAAGATGGTGAGCTGGTCCTTCAGGATCTTCGCGGCATAGGCCACCGCGTCTGCCGGCGGCACGGCGCCGTTGGTCCAGACCTCGAGGTTGAGCCGGTCGAAGTCCGTCTCGCGGCCGACGCGCGCCGGCGTCACGGTGTAGTTCACCTTGAGGACCGGCGAGAAGATCGAGTCGATCGGGATCGTCCCGATCGCCATCTCCTCGCTCTTGTTGCGCTCGGCCGGGCGGTAGCCCTTGCCGTTGCCCACCGTCACCTCGAGCTCCACGTCCGCCTCGTTGTTCAGCGTCATCACGCGCAGCTCGGGGTTCAGCACCTCGATCGCGGAGTCCTCGGAGGCGAGGTCGCGCGCCAGGATCACACCCTCGCCCTGCTTGTGCAGGCGCAGCGTTCGCGGGCCCTCCGCGTGCATGCGCAGGCGCACCTCCTTCAGGTTCAGCACCACGTCCGCGACGTCCTCGATCACCCCGGGGATGGTCGAGAACTCGTGGAGCACGCCCTTGATCCGCACCGACGTGATGGCGGCGCCCTGGAGCGACGAGAGCAGCACGCGGCGCAGGGCGTTGCCCAGCGTGACGCCGAAGCCGCGCTCGAGCGGCTCGCACCAGAAGCGGCCGTAGCTCGTGGTGGCGCTCTCGTCCTCCGACTCGAGCCGCCGCGGTCGGATCAGCCCGCGCCAGTTCTGTGCGATGAGCTGCTGCTGCATGTCTCGTGCCCCCCTTTCGAGGCTGTTGCCCGGTTCCGCCGGCCCGACCGCGCCTCAGCGCGAGTAGAGCTCGACGATGAGCTGTTCCTGGATCGGCATGGTGATGTCCTCCCGGGTCGGAAGCACCTTCACCGTGCCTTCGAAGTTCTCGGCGTCGAGCTCGAGCCAGGCCGGCAGGCTGCGCCGCTCGAGCGCGGCCAGGGCCTCGGTGATCCGCGCGATCTGCCGCGAGCTCTCGCGCAGCCGCACCCGGGTGCCGGCCTTCACGCGGAACGACGGCACGTCGACCTTGCGGCCGCCGACCTCGAAGTGGCCATGGCGCACGAGCTGGCGCGCCTCGGCGCGCGAGGTCGCGAAGCCGAGCCGGAACACCACGTTGTCGAGCCGGCGCTCGAGCAGCGAGAGCAGGTTCTCGCCGGTGCGGCCGCGCATGCGCGTGGCGGCGCCCATCGTGAGCCGGAACTGCGCCTCCTGCACGCCGTACATGCGCTTCACCTTCTGCTTCTCGCGCAGCTGGAGGCCGTAGTCGGACACGCGAGCTCGGCCCTGGCCGTGCTGGCCCGGCGGATACGCGCGCCGCTCGACCCCGCACTTCTCCGTGTAGCAGCGGTCGCCCTTCAGGAAGAGCTTGGTGCCCTCGCGGCGGCACTGCCGGCAGACGGGCCCGGTGTAGCGGGACATGGCTGGCTCCTAGACGCGGCGCCGCTTCGGCGGGCGGCAGCCGTTGTGCGGGATCGGGGTGACGTCGCGGATCATGTTGATGCGCAAGCCGGCGGTGCCGAGCGCGCGCAGCGCCGACTCGCGGCCGGCCCCGGGGCCCTTCACGAAGACCGACACCGAACGGACGCCGTGCTCCATCGCCTTCTTGGCGCAGTCCTCGGCGGCCGTCTGGGCGGCGAAGGGCGTGCTCTTGCGCGAGCCCTTGAAGCCCTGCTGGCCACAGCTCGACCACGACAGCGCGTTGCCGGCCGTGTCGGTGATCGTGATCACGGTGTTGTTGAACGTCGACTGGATGTGGGCGACGCCCGCCGCGACGTTCTTCTTGACCTTCTTCTTGGCTCCCTTGGCCACTCGTCCCTCGCTTCCTTACTTCTTCGCCGGCGCCTTCTTCTTGCCGGCGACGGTCTTGGCGGGACCCTTGCGGGTGCGCGCGTTGGTGTGGGTCCGCTGGCCACGAACGGGCAGCCCCCGCCGGTGCCGCAGGCCGCGGTAGCATCCGATGTCCATCAGCTCCTTGATGTTCTGTTGGACGTCGCGGCGCAGGTCGCCCTCGACCTCGAAGTCGTTCTCGATGATCTCGCGCAGCCGCACCACGTCACCGTCGCTGAGCTGGTCCGTCTTCAGCGCGAGGCTCACGTCGGCCTTCGCGCAGATCCGCTTGGCGGAGGTGCGGCCGATGCCGTGGATGTAGGTCAGCGCGATCTCGAGGCGCTTGTTGCGCGGCAGATCGATGCCGGCGATGCGTGCCATGGCGTTCTCCTAGCCCTGTCGCTGCTTGTGCTTGGGATTGTCGCAGATGATGCGCACGACCCCGTTGCGCCGGATCACCCGGCACTTGTCGCAGATCTTCTTGACCGATGCGCGAACCTTCATCTCGCCCTCGCGTTCGTTCAGTGCGATCCGGGCACCCGGGTCAGGACCTCGGGGCCCGCCTCGGTGACCAGGATCGTGTGCTCGAAGTGGGCCGCGAGCGAGCCGTCGGCGGTCACCGCGGTCCATTCGTCGTCCAGCATGCGGACGTCGGGACCACCGGCCGTGACCATCGGCTCGATCGCGAAGACCATGCCGGGCTTGAGCCGCGGCCCGCGGCCGGCCGGCCCGTAGTTCGGGATCTGCGGCGGCTCGTGCATCTCGCGCCCGATGCCGTGTCCGACGAATTGCCGCACCACCGAGAAGCCCTCCCCCTCCGCGTGCGCCTGCACGGCGTGGCCGATGTCGGAGAGCCGGTGGCCGGCCCGCATCTGGCCGATCCCCTCGTCGAGCGCGCGGCGGGTGGCGTCGACCAGACGCTGCGCCTCCGCGCCCAGGCGCCCGACCGGCACGGTCACCGCCGAGTCGCCGTGGTAGCCCTCGAAGGAGACGCCGAAGTCGAGCGAGAGGACGTCGCCCTCCTTCAGCTCGCGGCGGCCCGGAATGCCGTGCACGACCTCCTCGTTGACCGAGACGCAGAGCACTGCCGGATAGGGCGGCAGCCCGTGCGGGCCGTAGCCGAGGAACGAGGACTCGACGCCGCGCCTGCGGATCGCGCGCCGGGCGTGCTCGTCGAGCTCGCCGGTGGTCACACCGGGCTTCGCGAGCTCGCGCAGCTCGAGCAGGATCTCGGCCACGTGGCGGCCGGCCACGCGCATCGCCTCGAGTTCGTGCCGCGTCTTGATGCGGATCGCCTCGCCGAAGGCCATCACGAGCGCAGCGCCTCCTCGATCCGCGCGGCCACCTCGTCGACGCTGCCCTCGCCGTCGAGCTTGGCGAGCACCCCGCGGGCCGCGTAGTAGTCGATCAGCGGCTGGGTCTTCTCGCGGTAGACGCGCATCCGGGTGCGGATCGTCGCCTCGTTGTCGTCGCTGCGGCCCTCGAGCTCGGCGCGGCGCAGCAGGCGCTCGACCAGCTCGTCCTCGTCGACCTGGAGCGCCACACAGCGCTCGAGCGCAACGCCGAGACGCGCGAGCATCTCGTCGAGCGCCGCCGCCTGCGCCGCCGTACGCGGGAAGCCGTCGAGGATGAAGCCCTTGGCCGCGTCCGGCTGGCCCAGGCGCTCCTCGGCGACGCCGATCACCACCTCGTCGGGCACGAGGTCGCCACGGTCCATGAAGGCCTTCGCGCGGCGCCCCACCTCGCTGCCCGCCTGGACCGCGGCGCGCAGCATGTCGCCGGTCGAGACCTGGGGGATCCCGAGGGCCCGGACCAGGCGCTCGGCCTGGGTGCCCTTGCCGGCGCCCGGCGGGCCCAGCAGCAGCAGGCGGGTGGCCGTCATCGCCCGAGCCTCCCGCGGATCCGGGTGCCCTTCACGAAGCCCTCGTACTGCCGCGAGACCAGGTGGGCCTCGATCTGCCCGACCGTGTCGAGCGCCACGCCGACCACGATCAGCAGCGCCGTGCCGCCGAAGTAGAACGGCACGCCCACCTGGTTCGAGAGCAGGACCGGCAGGATGCAGACCGCCGCCACGTAGAGGGCACCGATCAGGGTGAGCCGCCCCAGGATCCGGTCGATGTACTCGGCGGTCTTCTTGCCGGGGCGGATCCCGGGGATGTAGGCGCCCGAGCGCTTGATGTTGTCCGCCACGTCGTTCGGGTTGATCACGATCGCCGTGTAGAAGAACGCGAAGAACACGATCAGCCCGATGTAGATCAGGTTGTAGAGCGGGCTCCCGAAGCCCAGGTAGTCCGTGAAGAAGTTGCTGACCGTCTCGGACTCGACGAACTGGGTGATCGTGAGCGGGAACATCAGGATCGAGGAGGCGAAGATCGGCGGGATCACGCCCGCCGTGTTCAGGCGCAGCGGGAAGTAGCTCATGCCCCCCTGCATGACCCGGCGCCCGACCACCCGCTTGGCGTGCTGGATCGGGATCCGGCGCTGGCCGCGCTCGCAGTAGACCACGAAGCCCGTCACCAGGACCGTGAAGGCCAGCAGCAGCAGCGCCCCGAGGAGCGTGAACTGGTCGGTGCGGATCAGCTCGACCAGCGACGTCAGCGCCGACGGGATGCTGACCACGATCCCCGCGAAGATGATCAGCGAGATGCCGTTGCCGATGCCGCGCTCGGTGATCTGCTCGCCGAGCCACATGATGAAGGCGGTCCCGGTGGTGAGGGTCAGCATCATCAGGATGCGGAAGCCCCAGCCCGGCGCGATCACGGCGTTCTCGCCGAACTGCCCGTTCTCGAGCGCGAAGGCCAACAGCAGGCTCTGGAGCAGCGCGATCACGACGGTGGCGTAGCGGGTCCACTGGGTGATCTTGCGCCGGCCCTGCTCGCCTTCCTTCTGGAGCTGCTCGACCTGGGGAATCACCACGGTCAGCAGCTGGAAGATGATCGACGCGCTGATGTAGGGCATGATGCCCAGCGCGAAGATCGACAGCTGCTCGAGGGCTCCTCCCGAGAACAGGTTGAAGAGCCCGAACATCGTGCCGCCCATCTGGTCGAAGAAGTTCCGGATCACCTCCGGATTGATCCCCGGCGTGACGATGTGCGCACCGAGCCGGTAGACGGCCAGCATCCCGAAGGTGAACAGGATGCGCCGCTGCAGCTCGGGCACGCGGCCGATGTTCTGGACCCCGCCGATCACTCGACGATCTCCACCTTTCCGCCGGCCGCCTCGATCTTCGCGCGTGCCGACGCGCTGGCGCGCTGCACCCGCACCGTCAGGTTTCGCGGCGCCTCGCCCTCGGCGAGCAGCTTGATCGGCGCCGAGCCGGTGCGTACCAGCCCGCGCGCGAGGAGCGCCTCCGCGTCCACGGTGGCGCCGTCCCCGAAGCCGGCGAGCGCGCCCACGTTCACGATCTCGCACGCGACCCGGTCCGGGCGGCGGAAGCCGTACTTCCGGATCCGGCGCACGAGCGGCATCTGGCCGCCCTCGAAGTGGCGCCCGGTCTCGGCGCCCGCCGAGCGGTGGCCCTGGCCCTTGGTGCCGCGGCCGGAGGTCTTGCCGAAGCCGCAGCCGGGCCCGCGGGGCCGCCGGTGGCGGGTGCGCGCTCCCGGCCGGGGCGCTAGCCGATCGAGCATGGTCAGTCCTCCACCCGCACCAGGTGCGAGACCTTGGCGATCATGCCCCGCACGGCCGGCTCGTCGGGCACCTCGACGGTCTGCTGCAGGCGCCGGAGCCCGAGGCCCTTGAGCGTCGAGCGCTGGCGCGGATCGGAGCCGATCTGGCTCTTCACCCACGTCACGCGGAGCTTGCCACCCTTCGACGCGCTCATGCCGGGGCCACCTCCTCGGCCTCGCCCGCCGGCTCGTGGCCGAGCTCGCGCAGGCGCTCCTCGGGATCGCGCAGCGAGCCGAGCGCCGTCATCGTCGCGTGTACGACGTTGTGGGGGTTGCTGGTGCCGATGCTCTTGGTGAGCACGTCCTGGACGCCCGCCGCCTCGAGCACCGCGCGCACACCCCCACCCGCGATCACGCCGGTGCCCGGCGAGGCGGGCTTGAGCAGCACGAGCCCGGCGCCGAAGTGGCCGAGCACCTCGTGCGGCAGCGTCCCGCCCTGGAGCGGCACCCGCAGCAGGTGCTTGCGTGCACGGTCGACGCCCTTGCGGATCGCCTCGGGCACCTCGCCGGCCTTGCCGAGGCCGACCCCCACCACGCCGTTGCCGTCGCCCACGACGACCAGCGCGCTGAAGCTGAAGCGCCGTCCGCCCTTCACCACCTTGGCGACGCGGTTGATGTGTACCACGCGGTCGCTGAGCTCGTACTCGTTGGCATTGAGCCTGTCGCGTCGGATCCTGGCCATGTCAGAACTGGAGCCCCGCTTCTCGGGCCGCGTCGGCAAGTGCCTTCACGCGGCCGTGGTAGAGGAAGCCGTTGCGGTTGAACACCACCCGCTCGACGTTGCGCGCCCGGGCCATCTCGGCGATCGCCTTGCCCACGCGCTTGGCGGCCTCGACGTTGCCGGTGGCCGACAGGCCCTGGGCGACGCCCGCCGTGCGCGTCGAGACGCCACCCAGCGTGCGGCCGCTCTCGGGGTCGACGAGCTGGGCGTAGATGTGCCGGGCGCTGCGGTAGACGACGAGCTGCACGCGATCGCCGCCCGCGACCTTGCGCGCCACGCGCGCCTTGCGCGCCGCCCACTTCTCCATCCTCGGGTTGCCGATCCTGGCCCTCATCACTCCCCTCACGTCGCCGCGCCGGCCTTGCCGACCTTGCGCCGGATCCGCTCGTCGGCGTAGCGGACACCCTTGCCCTTGTACGGCTCGGGCGGCCGCAGCCCGCGGATCTCCGACGCGAACTGCCCCACCTGCTCGCGGTCGATCCCGCTGACGCGGATCTTGTTCTGGCCCTCGACCGCGACCGCGAGCCCCTCCGGCACCTCCAGCACCACCGGGTGCGAGAAGCCGAGCGAGAGCGTGAGCTTCTTGCCCGACGCCTCGGCGCGGTAGCCGACGCCCTCGATCTGGAGCTCGCGGTGGAAGCCCTCGGTCACCCCGCGGACCATGTTCGCGAGGGTCGCGCGGGCCAGGCCGTGAAAGGCGCGCGAAGGCTTGCGGTCGTCGTCCCGGGCGAAGCGCGCCTGGCCGCCGTCGACCGACACCGTCACCGAGGGCGGCACCGGAGCGCGCAGGGTCCCCTTCGGGCCCTTCACGTGCAGCTCGCCCGCCACCTGGTCCACGCTCACCCCGGACGGGATCGCGACGGGCCTGCGGCCGATGCGCGACATCACCACACCTCGCAGAGCAGCTCGCCGCCCACCGCGGCCTCGCGGGCCCGGCTGTCGGAGAGCACGCCCTTCGAGGTCGAGAGCACGGCGATGCCGAGTCCGTTGCGGACCCGCGGAATCTCGTCCCGGGCCACGTACACGCGGCGGCTCGGGCGGCTCACCCGGCGCAGGCCGTCGATCACGCCGCGCCCGTCGTCGCCGTAGCGCAGGCCCACCACCAGCACCGGCAGCCCCTCGCGCGTCTCCGCGCGCACCTCGCCGACGAAGCCGGCCTCCGCCAGCACCCGGGCGATCGCGAGCTTCACCTTCGAGTGCGGCAGCGCCACCTCCTTGTGGCGTGCCTGCGCGCCGTTGCGGATGCGGGCGAGCATGTCGCCGATCGGGTCGGTCATCATGGAACGTTCCTCGCTACTGCCGGAAGGGCATGCCCAGGTGCCCCAGGAGCGCCTTGCCCTCGGCGTCGTTGCGGGCGGTGGTGCAGACCGTGACGTTGAGCCCCGAGATCTTCTCCACCGCGTCGTAGTTCACCTCCGGGAAGATGATCTGCTCCCGGATCCCGAGCGTGTAGTTGCCGCGGCCGTCGAAGGCCTTCGCCGACACACCCTTGAAGTCACGAACACGCGGGAGCGCGACCGTCAGCAGGCGGTCGAGGAACTCCCACATCCGGTCGCCGCGCAGGGTGACCATGGCACCGATCGCCTGGCCCTGGCGCAGCTTGAAGTTGGCGATCGACTTGCGCGCCCGGCGCACCAGCGGCTTCTGGCCGGTGATCGCCGTCAGCTCCTCGACCGCCTTCTCGAGCAGCTTGGCGTTCTGGGTCGCCGCACCGACACCCATGTTCACCACCACCTTCTCGACCTTCGGCACCTGGTGGACGTTCTTGTACCCGAACTCCTGGGAGAGCTTGCCCACCACTTCCTGCCGGTAGCGCTCCTGCAGTCGCGGAGCCATCACAGCACCTCCGGCGCCAGCGAGATGATCTTCATGAAGCGCCGGGCCCGCAGCTCGCGCGCCACGGGGCCGAAGATGCGCGTGCCCACCGGCTCGCGCTGGTTGTCGATCAGCACCGCGGCGTTGTCGTCGAACTTGATGTACGACCCGTCCGGCCGGGCCACGCCCTTGGCCGTGCGCACCACCACGGCCTTGCGTACCTCGCCCTTCTTCACCCGCCCGTTCGGGATCGCGTCCTTCACCGACACGACGATGATGTCACCGATCGAGGCGTAGCGGCGCCGGGACCCCCCCAGCACCCGGATGCAGGCCACCTTGCGCGCGCCGGAGTTGTCGGCGACCTCGAGCAGCGATTCCTGTTGCACCATGGCGTCAGACTCCGGTGGCCTTCTGCAGGGTCGCCTGGACCTTCCAGCGCTTGCGCTTCGACAGCGGCCGGTGCTCGATGATCCGCACCCGGTCCCCGACCCGGCAGGCGTTCTCCGGGTCGTGCGCCATGAAGCGCGAGTAGCGCCGCACGTACTTCTCGTAGTGGAGGTCGCGCACCAGCCGCTCGACCCTCACCACCACGGTCTTGTCCATCTTGTCGCTGACGACGGTGCCGTCCAGCGTCCTTCGCTGTCCTCTTTCGGTCATCGGCTCGCTCCAGCCCTCGCGCGCAGGACGGTCTCGACCCGCGCGATGTCGCGGCGCAGCAGTCGCAGTCTGGCCGTGTTCTCGAGCTGGCCGGTGGCGTGCTTCACCTTGGCGGTGAAGTGCTCGCGGCGCAGCTGCTCCTCCTTGGCGCGCAGCTCCTCCAGCGTCAGCTCGCGCAGCTCCGACGCCTTCATGCCGTCTCCTCCCGCGCGACGAAGCGCGTCCTCAGCGACAGCTTGTGGGCGGCGAGCCGGAGCGCCTCCGAGGCGACCTCGCGCGGCACGCCTTCCATCTCGTAGATCACGCGGCCGCGCCGCACCACCGCCACCCACTCCTCGACGTTGCCCTTGCCCTTGCCCATGCGGGTCTCGGCGGGCTTCTTGGTGATGGGCTTGTCGGGGAAGATGCGGATCCAGATCTTGCCGCCGCGCTTCACGTGCCGGGTCATCGCGATGCGTGCGGCCTCGATCTGGCGGGCGGTGACCTTGCCGGACTCGAGCACCTGGAGCCCGTAGTCGCCGAAGGCGACCGTGGCACCCCGCGTCGCCGTCCCGCGGATCCGGCCCTTCATCATCTTGCGGTACTTGACCTTCTTCGGCTGGAGCATCGCCTACCGTCCCTCTTCCGCGAGGCGCGTGGCGAGCGTGCCGCGGCGCAGCTCCTTGTCTGCCAGGTCGCCCTTGAAGATCCAGCACTTCACGCCGATCACGCCGTAGGTGGTCTTCGCCTCGGCCAGCCCGTAGTCGATGTCGGCGCGCAGCGTGTGCAGGGGCACGCGGCCCTCGCGGTACCACTCGCAGCGGCCCATCTCGGCGCCGCCCAGCCGTCCGGCCGCCTGGATGCGCACGCCCTGGGCGCCGAACTTCATGGTCGCGGTCACGGCCTTCTTCATCGCGCGCCGGAAGGCCACGCGGCGCTCGAGCTGCATCGCCACGTTCTCCGCGACCAGCTGCGCGTCGAGCTCGGCCTTGCGGATCTCCTTGATGTTGATGAACACCTCGCCGGCGGTGAGGGCGCCGACCTCCTTGCGGAGCGTGTCCACCTCGGCGCCGCGCTTGCCGATCAGGATGCCGGGCCGCGCGGTGTGGATGTTCACCACCACCTTCTCGCCGGTACGCTCGATCACCACCTTCGAGATGCCGGCGTGGTAGAGCTTCTTCTTGATGAAGCGCCGGATCTTCACGTCCTCGTGGAGCTGGGGCGCGTAGCGCCGCTCCGAGAACCAGTTCGACTGCCAGCCGTAGAGCGTACCGATCCGGAAACCGTACGGGTGGACCTTCTGTCCCATCGCTCAGCGCTCCCCGAGGACGAGCGTGTAGTGGCTCGACCGCTTCTGGATCCAATAGGCGCGTCCCTGTGCGCGCGGGCGGATGCGCCACGAGCTGGGGCCCTCGTCCACGCGCACCTCGCGGACCACCAGGCTGTCCACGTCGATGCCGCGCTTCTCGCGCTCGTTGGCCTGCTCCGCGTTCGCCAGCGCCGAGCGCAGCAGCTTCGCCATCGGCGCCGACGCGCGGCGCGGGGTCTGGGCGAGGATGTGCAGAGCCTCCTCGACGCCCTTGCCGCGGATCAGGTCCGCCACCAGCCGCGCCTTGCGGGCGCTCCCGCGCACGCCCCTGAGCTTCGCCGTCACCATGGTTCAGACCTTCTTGACCTTCCGGTCCGACGAGTGGCCGGTGAACTTCCGGGTCGGCGCGAACTCCCCGAGCCGATGCCCGACCATGTTCTCCGTCACGTACACCGGTACGAAGAGCTTGCCGTTGTGGACCTGGAACGTGACTCCGACCATCTCCGGCGTGATCATCGAGCGCCGCGACCAGGTGCGGATCGCCTGCTTGGCGCCGCTGCTCGCGGCCTTGTCGATCTTGCGCTGGAGGCCCGGATCGACGAACGGTCCCTTCTTGAGAGAGCGCGCCATCTACCTGCCCTTTCCACGCCGCTTGACGATCAGCTTGTCGGTTCGCTGGTTCTTGCGGGTCTTGTGGCCCTTGGTCGGAACGCCCCACGGTGTGCACGGGTGGCGGCCGCCCGAGGACCGGCCCTCGCCGCCACCCATCGGATGGTCGACGGGGTTCATGGTGACGCCGCGGTTGTGCGGCATCCGGCCCTTCCAGCGCGAGCGGCCGGCCTTGCCGAGGCTCACGTTCTCGTGGTCGACGTTGCCGACCTGGCCGATCGTCGCAGTGCACTGGACACGCACGTAGCGCTGCTCGCCGCTCGGCATGCGCAGCGTCGCCATGCCCGCTTCGCGTGCCATCAGCTGCGCGCCCACCCCGGCGGCACGCACCATCTGCGCGCCGCGCCCGGGCTTGAGCTCGACGTTGTGGACCACGGAGCCGAGGGGGATGTTCGCGAGCGGCATCGCGTTGCCCGGCCGGATGTCGGCCTCCGGGCCCGACATCACGGGATCGCCCACCCGCAGCCCGACGGGTGCCAGGATGTAGCGCTTCTCGCCGTCGGCGTAGTGCAGGAGCGCGATCTGGGCCGAGCGGTTCGGGTCGTACTCGAGCGCGGCGACCCGGGCCGGGATCCCGTCCTTGTTGCGCTTCCAGTCGATGATCCGGTAGCGGCGCTTGTGGCCTCCGCCCTGGAAGCGCACGGTCACGTTCCCGGCACCGTTGCGGCCGCCCTGCTGGCGCGTGCGCCCGCCGAGCAGGGACTTCTCCGGCGCCTTCTTCGTCAGGTCCGAGAAGTCCAGCACGCTCATCTGGCGCCGGCCGGGGGACGTCGGCTTGTAGACCTTGACCGGCATCACACTCCCTCGAAGAACTCGATGGACTGGCCCTCGGCGAGCCGCACCACCGCCTTCTTCCACTGCGGACGGGCGCCGACGTGGCGTCCGACCCGCCGCATCTTGCGCGGCATGCGCATCGTCCGGACGTCCTCGACGCGGACCGAGAAGAGCTCCTCGACCGCAGCCCGCACGTCGTGCTTGCTGGCCTTCGGGTCGACGGCGAAGGTCACCTCGTTGCGCTCCTCGCGCGCGAGCGTGCTCTTCTCCGTGACCAGCGGCCGCTGGATCACCTCGTGGGACTTCACGAGCGGGCCTCCTGCGCGGGGGCCTCGCCGAGCCGCGCGTGGATCGCGTCGAGCGCGTCTCGCGTCACCAGGAGCCGCTGGTGGCGCAGCACGTCGTAGGTGTTGAGCCCTTCGGCGCGCAGCACGCCGACCCAGCGCAGGTTGCGGGCCGCGCGCTCGAGGGCGGCATCGGCGCCGGCCGTGACGATCAGCACCGAGGCGCTGCCGTCGAAGCCGAGCCGGCCGAGCAGCTCCACCACCTGCTTCGTCTTCGGCGCGTCGAGCGCCAGCGCGTCGACCGCGACCAGCGCACCCTCCTGGTGCCGCAGCGAGAGCGCCCCGCGCAGCGCCGCCCGCCGGACCTTCTTCGGCAGCGCGTGCTCGTGCGAGCGCGGCACCGGTCCGAAGACCACCCCGCCGCCGGACCACTGCGGCGCCCGGATCGAGCCCTGCCGCGCGCGCCCGGTGCCCTTCTGGCGCCACGGCTTGATGCCGCCGCCCGAAACGCCCGCGCGGTTGCGGGTCGCGTGGGTACCGCGCTGGCGCTTCGCAAGCTGCCGGCGCACCTCGGCATGGAACAGGTGCGGCCGGACCGGCGCCTCGAAGACCGCCGGATCCAGCTCCACGCTGGCCTTCCCGCCCGTGCCTGCCGTCGTGAGCAGTTCCTGGGTCGCCATGGCTACAGCTTGATCTCGACGTCGACGCCGGCGGCCAGCTCGAGCTTCATCAGCGCGTCCACCGTCTGCGGCGTCGGATCGAGGATGTCGATCAGCCGCTTGTGGGTGCGGATCTCGAACTGCTCGCGCGACTTCTTGTCGATGTGGGGCCCGCGCAGGACCGTGAACTTGTTGATCGACGTCGGCAGCGGGATCGGACCCGCCACGCGCGCGCCGGTCCGCACGGCGGTGTCGACGATCTCCCCGGCGCTCTGGTCGAGGAGCTTGAAGTCGTACGCCTTCATGCGGATCCGGATCTTCTGGGTCGCGAGCTCGGCCATCTGGGGGTCCTTTCTCCGTGCCTGACCAGCTCGCTACTCGACGATCTCGGCGACGACGCCCGCACCCACCGTGCGGCCGCCCTCGCGGATCGCGAAGCGCAGCTCCTTGTCCATCGCGATCGGCGTGATGAGATTCACCACCATCTCGATGTTG